>DASRHD010000027.1:0-3306 GCA_035650695.1 Opitutaceae bacterium | reverse complement strand
TCGAACAGCTCCCGCGTGGGAAAAACAAACCCTTCGTCCTCGCCGATACCTTCGATCTGTGGATCAACACCACCCGCCCGGAGCTGGAACGTCTGCTCAAGCGCGTCGATCTTCTGGTCATCAACGAGGACGAATCCCTCCTCCTCACCGGGCAGCGCAACCTCATCCTCGCCGGCCACGCCCTGCGCAAAATGGGCCCCCGCGCCGTCGTCCTGAAGAAGGGCGAGCATGGCTCGCTCCTCTTCCATCCCGAAGGTTATTTTGCCATTCCCGCCTATCCCGTGACCAAGTTCGTCGATCCCACCGGCGCGGGCGACAGCTATGCCGGCGCGCTCATCGGTTACCTCGCGTCCGTCAACCGGACCGATTTCGCCGCACTCAAGCGCGCCGTGGCCTGCGCCACCGCCGTCTCCAGCCTCACCGTTGAAAGTTTCAGCGTCCACCGCCTGAGCGGCGCCGGACGCCGGACGATCGACCGGCGGTTGCACGAACTGCAAGCCATCGCCCGCTTCTGAAGCAGGCCCGGCGCGATCCGGGCCATCTGGCCGGCAAAGATATTTTCCGTGTCTTCGCGGCTTTCCCTGATTGAATACTGTCCTTTGTGGGAAAGCCGCCCATGAAATCCTTCCGTGCCGACGCAGGCCGGCGAAAAAAGCCGGCCGCAGCCGCCGAGCCCAGCCCGCTGATCGGCGAGAGCAAAGCCATCCGCGAGGTTGTCCGCCTGGCGGAGGAAATCGCCAGCCGCGACGTGACCCTGCTGATCGAGGGGGAAAGCGGCACGGGCAAGGAACTGGTCGCCCGTCTCGTCCACCACCGCAGCCTGCGCGCGGCCAAGCCGTTCATTTTCGTCAACTGCGCCGCGCTCTCCGAGCAGCTGGTCGAGGCCGAGCTTTTCGGCCATGTCAAGGGCGCCTTCACCGACGCGCGCGCAGACAAGCCCGGCCGCTTCCTCCTCGCCGATGGCGGCACCCTTTTTCTCGATGAGATCGGCGATCTTCCGCCCAAGGGCCAGGGCGACCTGCTGCGCGTGATCGAAGACGGCGCCTTTCGCATGGTGGGCGGCACCGAACTGGTGCGGGTCGATGTGCGGGTGATCGCCGCCACCAATAAAGTCCTGGCCGACGCCGTCACCGCCGGAAAATTTCGCGAGGATTTGTTCTACCGGCTGAACATCATTCCCATCACCATTCCGCCGCTGCGGGAGCACGCCGAGGACATTCCGCTTCTGATCGACAATTTTCTCGGTTATTTTGACGCCAAGCACGGCCGGCGCCGCCAGCAAATGTCGTCCGGGGCGATGCATTTCTGCCAGCGCTACCCCTGGCCCGGCAATGTCCGCCAGCTCCGCAACCTGATCGAGCGGCTGGTCGTGACCTGCCCCGAGCAGACGCTGGGGGTTGACAGCCTGCCCGATTTTGTCCGCGCCTCCGCCCCCCCGGCCCATCCTGTCGCCATCCGCACCGGCATGACCCTGGCCGAGGCGGAAAAACACCTGATCGAGCAGACCCTGGCCTGCCACACCGAGAATCGCGAGAAGGCGGCGGCCCTGCTCGGCATCAGCCGGCGCTCGCTGCAGTACAAGCTCCGGCAGTACGGCCTGGTCGGGCCGCGGGCCTCCGCCCGGCGGCGGCCTGCGCATTGAGTTGTGCAATTTTTTCCGATTGTGCGAAATTAAGTGCAATAATTGCACTTACGCCGACAAAGTTCGCCTTCGCCAAAACCGCCGGCCAGCCGCGATTTCCTGTTTAACCGGCTTGAAACAAGAATCTTAAGGACGGCGGTGAGGCGCCGGCACGTTCAATGCGAGAAGAAGGCGGACCCATTTCGAGTGCCTTCATAACTCGGTTCCAATCACACCATGAATTCCTCCCCTCTTGATTCCACTCCGGCGGCCTCGGCGCCGGTCACTCCGCCGGCGCCCGCGCCGGTCCCGTCCGCTCCTGCGGCCGCGCCGCGCAACGGCGGCAAGTACCGCCGGCAGCGCCCGGACAAGCGTCCACCGGTGCCGCCGGCACCGGGCGCTCCCGTCGCTTCCGGCACGTAAGCAAGCCGCCCGGCAGCATTTTTCCGGCGGCGGCCCGGCCGGCCGCCGCCATTTTTTCGCCACCGCTTCCGTTTCCCCACCCCGCCCTCCTTATGAATCATTACATTCAAGACTTGTTTGTTCTCCAGCAGCTGGTGCTGCAAAAAAGCCCGGCCACGCCTGAACGGCAAAACGCCATCCAGCAGCTCCGCGCCAAGGTGCCCGAGGCCATCCGCGCCCATTGCGAACGGATGCTGGCCACGGGCCGAAAAGGCGTCGCCCTGGTCCATCACGGGGTGTGCTGCGAATGCCATATCCGCATTCCCTCCGGCACGCTCGCCAGCATGGCCAATCCGCATGACGATCAAATCCACCTCTGCGAAAGCTGCGGCTGTTATCTGCGGTCCGATCCGACCGAGCCCCCGGCACTCGTCACGGCCCAGCTGGAGGCCCGGCGCAAGGCGCGCCGCCTGCAAACCGCCGCGGCCTAAGCCGCAGCGAAAAACTTAGCGCACTCATCCGGGCGCGCCGCTCCGGCGGCGCGCTTTTTGCCTGGCGGGCCGCCGCAGTTTTCCTTTGCGCCCCGGACGGTTTGGCGCGAGGTTGGTTGTTTCCATGTCCGCCGACCTCGTCCAGCTTGTCACCCAGATTGCGCAGCGCGCCCGCGCTGCGTCGCTGGTGCTTGCCACCGTTTCGACCACGGCAAAAAACGCCGCGCTGCAGCGCCTGGCCGAATTATTGGAGAAAAAAGCGCCTGACATCCTCGCCGCCAACCAGTGCGATCTCACGGCTCCCGCGGCCGCCGGCCTGGCGGGCGCCCAGCGCGACCGTCTCACCTTGACCGAGAAACGACTCGCCCAGCTGGCCGAGTCGGTGCGTCAGGTCATCGCTCTGCCCGATCCGGTCGGAAACGTGCTGGAGGATTTCACCCGGCCGAACGGTCTTCGCCTCCGCAAAGTCCGCGTCCCTATTGGCGTCATCGGCATCATCTATGAAGCCCGGCCGAATGTTACCATTGATTGCGCCATTCTCTGCCTCAAATCCGGCAACGCCGCCATCCTGCGCGGCGGCAGCGAATCGTTCCACACCAATCTGGCCTTGGCCGCACTGGTGCAGGAAGCGCTATCCCACGCCGGTCTGCCGGCCGACGCCGTCCAGCTCATTCCCACCACGGACCGCGCCGCTCTCACCACCCTGCTCAAGCTCGACACGCTCGTCCATTGCATCATTCCGCGCGGCGGCGAGAGCCTGATCCGCTTCGTGGCCCAAAACAGCACCATTCC
>DASRHD010000026.1:0-3951 GCA_035650695.1 Opitutaceae bacterium | reverse complement strand
GAGCTCGGCGTCGGAGGGACGCGCCACCACCTCGGTTTTGAGGCCGAGCAGCTCCCCGGAGCGCCGGAGTTTTTTTTGAAAATTATGGCGGTGGGAACTGGAAAGGGCGCGGAAGTAGGCGTTTTTGTCCGGAGGGGGGAGCGCCACGCGCGTACCCGGATAGCTGACCATGCGGAAAAAACGATTTTCCCCGCCGGTCAGTCTCTCCAGCGCCGGCAGGTCCGGCGCGGAAAAATCCTTGAACACGATCATGGACGCCCCCAGCACGCGGGCCTTGGCGCGGACCGCCTCCGCCAGCGGCTCGACCACGGTGGAGAGGGCCGTGCCCTGCGCGAGACCGATGCTGCCCTCGTCGGCGCAGGGAGAGCCGATGAAAAAAGTGCGCTGACGGCCCACGCGCGGAAAAAAGCGGGAAAGAAAATTGAAGCACCACGCCACCGGCGCGGGCGCCACCAGTGCGATCGGCACATCGTGAAGAAAGCACGGGGCAATCCCGACCGGCTCGCCGTTCGCCTTGATGATGGCATAATAAAAGATGAATTGGTCATCGAGGGCGGAGGCCTCCAGGGTCCGGTACCAAAACAGCCCTTCCAACGGCGGCGGGAAGCAGGCCTGCCAAAGGGCGTCGCTTATCTCGCGCGACGAGGCGACAAACTCGATCTCCACGGATGATCTTTCGGCGGACATGATCACATCGCCGTAAAAATTGTTCCGGCGAGAATGCAGCAGACTCCCAGCCAGCGAACCGGCCCCACCCGCTCCGCCAGAAAAAGGCGGGAGAGCAGCGCCACGCCGACGAAGCAAAGACTGCCGAGAGGAAACGCCACGCTGACTTCAAGGTGGTACAGGGCGAGGGTGTAGAGCGCAATCTCCACCAGATAAAGGGCGACGCCCGCGGCAATCCAGGCCGCAGCCGGCAGATGGCCGCCGAAGCCGGTGCCAGGCGCGAGAGCCGCGCCCGACCGGTCTGTTTTCCTTGATGCACCCAGCTTGAGCGAAAGCTGGGCGAAGCTTTCCACCGTCATCGCGCCGATCACGAGAATAATGCCGGCAAGTTTTGGCGTCATGGCAGGGCCCGGCTCGTCGTCCCGGTTTCGTGCGTGCGGAAGGGCGTGCGGCTGATAAAAAAAACGCCGGCCAGAATCAGCCCGACGCCGACGATTTTGCCGGCGGATAGGTCCTCGTGGAGAGCGCGCCGGGAAATGGCCAGCACGGTGAGGTAACTCAAGGCGGTGAACGGCTGGGCGAAGCTTAGGTCCACCAGGGCAAGTACCCGCACCCAATTGTACAGCTGCGCACCGAAGGCGAGCATCGCTCCATAAAAATAGGGATTGCCCAGAACGGTTCGCGCCACCACCGCGAAGGAGGCGGCGGCAGGGACGTCCGCGACCGATCGCTTCCAGGCGACCTGCGCGATCGTGTCCAGGACGACGGCGATGACCAGCCCCGCTACGGCGGCCCGGGGAATTTGGGTGCGGCGCTTTCTCAAGGTGAAACGACGCTCGCGAATAAAATGGGGAAGGAAAACAAAAAACCGGCGAAACCCGGGTTGCATCCTCTTGATGGAAGTAAGCTAACGCCGACGGCGGACGGGGCAGGTCTTCTGCAGGCAACGGTAACGCCCCGGCCCATACCTGCTAGTGCTTGACACGAAGGCAAAACCGACGTCATTCCCTTCCCGCTTGATTACCCCGATCGCGCCTTTTCCGAGGCGTCGATTACAACCCCTCCACCCCTCATGAACTCGTGCGTCTTCCGCCGCCGTTTCGCGGCGCTTTCGGCAGGCCTTGCCTGCTGTTTTTCGTTCGCGGTTTCCCTCCAAGCCGCTCCCCTCCTTCCCACCTTGCCGGCTTCACCGCCCGCCGAGCCCTCCACCCATCTCAGTGTGCTGAGCTTCGGCGCCAAGGGTGACGGCTCGACCAAGGACACCTCGGCGTTTCAAAACGCCATCAACGCCGCGGCCGGCACCAGTGGGGGCGCCGTGGTTGATGTTCCCGGCGGACACACCTATCTCATCGGCAGCATCGCGCTGCAATCCAATGTCTGGCTCAATGTCGAATCCGGCGCCACGATCCGGGGCAGCGAAAGCACCTCCGACTATCCGGTCGTGACGGAGCGCTGGGAAGGTGAAGACGATCCCTGCTATCGCGGCCTCATTTCCGCCACCGGCACCCCGACCAATCCGCTGGTCAATGTCGCCATCATCGGCTCCGGCACGATCATCGGCCCCTCCGGCGGCATCAATCTCTCCCGGCCGACCAGTCCGGTCGGGCCGAAAAATATTGAGCCGCGCTATTGCAAGGGCGTCTATATCCAGGGAATCACCAGCCAGACGACGAAGATCTGGAACATCCACCCGACGTATTGCCAGGATGTGACCGTCTCGGGCGTCACGACCAAGGGCTCGCAATCCAATTCGGACGGTTGCGATCCTGACTCCTGTGCGCGCGTGCTGATTGACGGCTGCCATTTCGGTTCGGGCGACGACGATATCGCGATAAAGTCCGGCCGCGGCATCCGCGGGGCCCAAGTCAACATTCCCACCACCGATGTCACCATCCGGAACTGCACATTCACCAGCTGCGGCGGCGCCTCGGGCGGCGTGGCCATGGGCAGCGAAATTTCGGGCGGCCTTGAGCGCATCCTCGTTGAAAACTGCTCGTTCACCTTCACCGGCTCGAACCAGAAGGCCATCTATATCAAGTACGCCCATGGCCGCGGCGGTTTTGTCAACGATCTTACCGTCAACGCCATCACCACCGCCTGCCAGGCCTTCAAACTCGAAAGCAATTATTCCAACCAGAACTATGGCAAGTACGGCAACGGGCCGATCAGCGGCGAAGCTGGCATTTCCCTGGTCAACAATGTCCTCATGACCAATGTCACCGAGCACGGCGGGACCGCGTTGAATCTATTCGGCGATCCGGCCAAGCTCGTGAACAATATTTCCATCTCGGGGCTCTCGACCAGCGGTTCGGTCGGTTCGGTGAGCAATGCCACGAATTTCTCCTACTCGGGTTCGCCCCAGCCCTCCAAGAGCAACGTCATCCCGGGCATCACCACCAGCGCCGATTCGGCCACGGTCGCGCCCGGCGGCGTGGCGACCTTTACCGTCACAGTCCCCTCCGGCCTGTCCGCTCCGGTCAGTCTCATGATCGTGGGCGACGGCATCGGCAACCAGCTGCCCGCCGGCACCACCGCCTCATTCAGCCCCAGCACGCTGAGCAGCGGCTCCGGCTCGTCGACCCTCACATTCGCCACTTCAAGTTCGACTCCGGCCGGCCGCTATTCGGAAAACATCGAGGCGTTGAATTCCGGCGGCAGCATCGCCTGGACCGCGGCCGTCACGCTGATTGTTTCCGGCAACAGCCCGCCGCAGGTCGCCGCGCCGGTCTTCAGTCCGGCCGGAGGCACCTATGCCGGCGCTCAGTTGCTAAGCGTCACCCTCCCGACCGCCGGTTCCACCGGCCGCTACACGACCGATGGCACCGACCCAACCGAAACCCATGGAATCCTCATCAGCGGATCGATCTCCGTTACCAGCACGACGACCTTGAAAGCCATCGCGTTTGAGACTGGCTTCGCCGACAGTAATATCACCACCGAGGTTTACACCATTGGCGACACGTTTCCCGCCCCCAGCTTCAGCCCGCCGGGCGGCACGTATGCCACAGCGCAAAATGTGACCATCACGGCCAACTCCGGCGCGAGCATTCGCTATACAACCGACGGTGTCACAACCCCGAGCGAAACGGTCGGCACGCTCTACTCCGGCCCGGTAAATATCAGCGTGAGTCCCACCAAGCTGCAGGCGATCGCGTTTGAAAGCGGCTTCGCCGACAGCGCGGTGAGCAGCGCCATTTATACGATCGGCGCTCCCCCGCCGACCCTCAACTTCGAGGCAGAAAGCCTGAGCTACACCGGCAGCGGCGCCACCACCTCGGTCCAGAC
>DASRHD010000025.1:0-2643 GCA_035650695.1 Opitutaceae bacterium | reverse complement strand
CGCAGCCGGCCGCCGCAAAACGCCATGACCGGTTCCCCGCCCCAACGCGCGGCAAAAAACTCCGTCTGACCGGGGAAGGCGAAGCCGGCCTTGGCCAGCCAGGCCTTGCTCACCGGTCCGGTGACCACGCCGGCGAACTCGCGCCGGAGGCAGCCGGCGGCGGCTTGTTCCATCGCGGCCAGGGCCACCTGGGCGCCCTCGATGGCCGGCCGCCCCGCCACGGCGGAAAAATCCGGCGGCCCCACCGCGATCTTCTCCGCCGCGGTGGCGAGTGTTGCCAGCCAGCGGGCCGGACCGAGAATCGCGACGTCGCGCGCCTCCGCCGGATGCGCCGCCAGCCAGGCGGCGGCGATTTCCGGACCGATCCCGGCCGGGTCGCCGCAGGTCAGGGCAAGCTTAGCCGGCATCGTCGTCCTTCGCGGCGGCGCGGCGCGCCCGGGCAAAGCCCCGGCTGTCGCCGGTGAAAAATTCCAGGAAACGACGCGCCTCGGCCGTGGCAAAGGCGCCGCCGGCCAGCGCCGCCGCGGCCACTCCGCGGATGTTGCCCGGCGTGAAATAAATCCGGCGAAACGCCTCCTTTAACTCCGCCAGGGCCTGGCGGGAAAAACCGCGGCGCCGCAGGCCGACGAGATTCAGGCCGATGAGCTTGTTGCGCTCCGCCGCCATGACGAAGGGCGGCAGATCGAGCGAACAGCGTGAGCCGCCGCTTACCATCACGCTTTCACCCACCCGCAAAAACTGGTGAAAGCACGAGCCTCCGCCGAGAAAGGCATGATCGCCAATGTGGACGTGGCCGGCGAGCAGCACCCCGTTGGCCAGGACGACGTGCCGGCCGACGACACAGTCGTGCCCGATGTGGCTTGCCGCCATGAGAAAGCAATTTTCGCCGACCTCGGTGAAGCCGTCCGGCCGGGTCGAGCGGTTGACCGTGACGTGCTCGCGTATGGTGGTACCGGCGCCGATTCGCACGCCGGATCGCGTGGCCCGGTCAAATTTCAGGTCCTGTGGATCGCCGCCGATCACAGCAAAGGGATGCACCACCACGCGGTCGGCCAGCACCGCGCCGCGTCTGATCAGAGCGTGTGCCTGAATCTCGCAATCCGCGCCCAAATGTGCGCCATCCTCAACGATGGCGGTGGGATGAATCATGGCGGAAGTAACAGCGATCACGCGGCGGGAATCAAGCTGGGGCGCAGTTCGGGACCGTCATTTGCCCCGCCGGGCCGCCGGCCGGTCCGGCAGGAGGTCGAGCTGCGCCTCCTTGAAGAGGTCATAATTTTTCAGGATGCGGATCACCTGGAGGGTGTCGCTCTTGCGGTAGTTCCGGTTGATTTCGATCTTGTCGATGATGTCGAGGAGCATGGCGCGAAAGGAGATGATCGCGTCCACTCCCCGCTCCTTCAGCATCTGCACGCTCTGGGACCGGTAGGGCTCGGCCGTGGGCAGGCCGGGCAGCACCAGAATTTTCGCCAGATCGGGGGCCGCCCCCGGCTCATCCGCGTCCGGAGGAAAGAAACGGGTCACCTCCTTGAGCACGTTCTCCTCCAGAAAACGAAAGATTTCCGGCGCACTTTTCAGCGTTGCCGGGGTGAAGCGCCCCGTATGCCAGCCCTTGACCGAGACGATCGCGCGGTGGACGAAGGGCAGCTCGGTCGAGAAAAGAAAGAAATCCGGGCGGCGGGCGCCGCGCTGCCAGGCCGGGTTGTAGACGAGCAGATCGATCTCCTCGTCGCCGGTCTTGCGGCGCGCCTGCACCTGGTATTTCCGCACCTGTCGGACGAGAAATCCGTTCTGCTCGAAATATTCCCGGACGATGCCTTCGTCGATGGCGGACATGCTTCGGTATGGAGGGACGGTTGCGGAATGGCCCGCGCCGGCGGGCGGGGCGGACATGATTCAATCCGAAATCCGAAATCTGCAATCCGAAATCATGCCGCTCCCACCTCGCGGAAGGCGGCCTCGACCAGCTCGGTCGGCACGCCTTCCTGGGTGGTGGCCATGCCGATTTTTTTTAGGATGACAAAGCGCGGCACCCCTGCCCGGACTTTTTTGTCCCGGGCCATCGCGGCGAGCAGATCGGGCAGCGGCAGCGGGGTGCGCAGGCGCACGGGCAGGGCGTGGGCCGCCACCACCGCCTCGATCCGGGTGACGTCGGACGGCCCTATGTATCCAATTTTTTGTGACAAACGCGCCACCGCGCAGAGGCCGACCGCCACGGCCTCGCCGTGGAGGTACGCCCGGTAGTCGGTCGCCTGCTCGATGGCGTGGCCGAAGGTGTGGCCGAGATTGAGCACGGCCCGGCCGGCGTTTTTGGCCGTTTCCCGCTCGTCCAGCTCGACGATGCGGGCCTTGAGCGCGCAGCAACGCCGGATAACGGTGGTCAGGTCGCGGCTGGCGGCGGTGAGGGTGGCGCTTTCGAGCTGGGAAAAGAGCGCCGGATCGCCGAGCAGTCCGTACTTTATCACCTCGGCCATGCCGGCGGCGAATTCGCGCGGCGGCAGGGTGGCGAGCAGATCGGTGGAAATGAAGACGCCCCGCGGCTGGTGAAATGCCCCGACCAGGTTCTTGCCCGCGGCCAGGTTGATGCCGGTCTTGCCCCCCACTGCGCTGTCCACCATCGCCAGCAGGGTGGTCGGCACTTGA
>DASRHD010000024.1:0-8237 GCA_035650695.1 Opitutaceae bacterium | reverse complement strand
GCCGACCTGGCCAAGGGGCATCCCGCCGCCCAATACCGCGACAATGCCCTTTCCAAGGCCCGCTTCGAATTCCGCTGGGAGGATCAATTCAACCTTTCGCTCGATCCCGAGCGCGCCCGCGAGTTCCACGACGCCACCCTCCCGCAGGAGAGCGCGAAAAGCGCGCACTTCTGCTCGATGTGCGGCCCGCAGTTCTGCTCGATGAAAATCACCGACGACGTCCGGCGCTACGCGGAAGAGCATGGCCTCGGCGCGGACGAGGCGATCGAGGCCGGCCTCCAGGCCAAGGCGGACGAGTTCCGCCAGGCCGGCGGCGAGCTTTACCTGGATAAAAAGAAATGAACCCGGCCGCCGATTCCGTCATCTACGTCAACGACCGGCCGCATCCCCTGGCCGCATCGGCCACGGTGCTTGGACTGCTCGGCGAGCTCGGTCTGGCCGGCCGCAAGGGGGTGGCGGTCGCGCTCAACGGCGCGGTCGTTCCACGGGCGGAATGGCCCGTCCGGGCGCTTGCCTCCACCGATCGGGTGCTGGTCATTCAAGCCACCCAAGGCGGATGAAGATTCAAATGAATCACAGAGACACAGAGAACACGGAGAAGGCGCACGGGCGTTTTGCCCTCGGTGTCCTCCCCGCCTCCGTGGTTCAAAATCAGCTGACGAAATGAAACTGGTCGTGATTTCACCTGAGGCCGCCGATCCGCGCGAAACCGCGGTGCTGGGCGCGCTGCTGGCCGCCGGCCTCGAATATTATCATGTGCGCAAGCCGCACTGGTCCGCCGGGCAGCTGGAGGCATGGCTGCGCGCCCTTCCGGAGGAATGGCGCCCGCGGCTGGTGCTGCATTCGCACCACCCCTTGGTCGATCAATTCGGGCTGGGTGGGTGCCACTGGCGCGACGAGGAAAGTGAGGGCCGGGGGATTCCATCCGAGCCATTGAAGCATTCCGTCCGGCCGCACGGCCTGCCTTATCCGGGCATCACCAGCCGGTCCTGTCACGATTTGCCGACGCTCCGCGCGGCACTGGGCCGTTACGATTCGGTTTTTTTCGGTCCGATTTTCCCTTCCCTCTCCAAGGCCAACTATGGGCCGAGCGGCGATTTTTCGCCGAAAGAAATCTCCATGCTCCTGGCGGAGCGGACGCCCGCCCAGCGTCGCACCGCCGTTCTTGCGCTCGGCGGCGTCGCCGCCCGCAACCTGCAGCAAATCGCCGCGCTCGGCTTCGACGGCGCGGCGGTGCTCGGGGCCGTCTGGCAATCCGCCGACCCCGCCGCCACTTTTCAAGAACTTCAGCAAGTCACCTCCGCCGATGTCACTTGATCTTTCCCAGCGTTTTCCCGTCATGTGCCTCACCCGGGACGGGCTGCCGCTTTCCCACCCGGAGCAGGCCGAGCGCCTCTGCGCTGCCGGCGCGCGCTGGATTCAGCTGCGCCTAAAGGACGCGCCGCCCGACCTCTGGCTGGCGGCCGCGCGCGATGTGGTGGCGGTTTGCCGCGCTCACGGCGCGCTCTGTATCGTCAACGACAGCGTGGACATCGCCCTCGCCGCGGGTGCCGACGGCGTGCATCTCGGCCGGCTCGATTCCGACTGGCGCGAGGCGCGCCGCCGTCTTGGTCCCGCGCGCATCCTGGGCGGAACGGTGAACGGCGCCGCCGACGCCTGCCGGGCGGTGGTGGCCCAGTGCCTTGATTATGCCGGCGTCGGTCCGCTGCGCTTCACCGCCAGCAAAAAAAATCTTTCACCCGTCCTCGGTCTCGATGGCGTGCGCAAGCTCATCGAGCTTCTTGCCGGCCTGCCGGTCTGGGTGATCGGCGGGGTGGAGGCCGGCGACCTCCCGATCCTGCGCGCGGCGGGCGCCGCCGGAGTGGCCGTGTCGGGTGCCCTCTTCCACGACGGGCGGATCGAGGAAAACCTGCCGGCCCTGCTCGCCGCCTGGCACGCCCCCCAGCCGCAAAACGCCCTTACGTCATGAACCCGCAACCTCTTGTCATCGCCGGAGTGAAGTTCGGCTCACGCCTGTTTGTCGGCACCGGCAAATTCAGTTCCGGCGAAATCATGTGCGCCAGCCTGGCGGCGTCGGGCACGGAAATGGTCACCGTCGCGTTGCGCCGCATCCGGACCGACGGGGTGACGGACGAGATTCTGAGCCATCTCGAGCCCGGCCGCTACCGCTTGTTGCCGAACACCTCCGGCGTGCGCGACGCGAAGGAGGCCGTGCTCGCCGCCGAGCTCGCGCGTGAGGCGCTGGAGACCAATTGGCTGAAGTTGGAGATTCATCCCGACCCCAAATACCTCATGCCCGATCCGGGGGAGACGCTGAACGCCACGCGCGAGCTGGTGAAGCGCGGATTCACCGTCCTGCCCTACGTCCATGCCGATCCGGTGCTGTGCAAACAGCTGGAGGAGGCGGGGGCGGTGGCGGTCATGCCGCTGGGCGCGCCGATCGGAAGCAACCGTGGGCTCGAGTCGCGGGCGTTTTTGGAAATCATCATTGCGCAAAGCCGCGTGCCGGTGGTCATCGATGCCGGCCTGGGCGCGCCGTCCCATGCGGCGGCGGCGCTGGAATTGGGTGCCGACGCCGTGTTGGTGAACACCGCCATCGCGGCCGCGGCCGATCCGGTGGAAATGGCCCGCGCCTTCAGACTCGGCGTCGAGTCCGGACGGCTCGCCCGGGAGGCGGGACTGCCGCGTTCGCGGGCCGGCGCCACGGGGGAGGCCAGCGCGACCTCGCCGCTCACGGCATTTTTGGCGGAGGCCGGCTCATGAGCTTCCTGGAACCATGGCAGCAACAGGATTTCGCGGCGGTGGCCCGGACCATTGCGGACAAGACCCCGGCTGACGTGCGCCACGCCCTCGGCCGGGCGCGGGCCGGGCTGGACCTCGACGACTTGGCCGCATTGCTGTCGCCGGCCGCCGCGCCGTTTCTTGAAGAGATGGCGCAGCTCAGCCATCGGCTGACAATTGAGCGGTTTGGCCGGACGATGCAGCTCTATGCGCCTTTGTATCTGACCAATGTCTGCGCCAACATTTGCACCTATTGCGGTTTCAGCGCGCAGAACCGCATCGCCCGCAAGGCGCTGAACGATGCCGAGATTCTGGCCGAGGCCGCCGTGCTCAAGCAGCATGGTTTCAACCATATCCTCCTTGTTACCGGCGAATCCGGCCGTTACGGCACGGCCTATTTTCAAAATGCCCTGCGGCTGCTCCGCCGCCATTTTTCCAGCCTTTCCTTGGAGGTGCAGCCCCTCGACGAGGCGGGCTACGCGGCGCTGACCGCCGATGGCCTCAGCGCCGTGCTGGTTTACCAGGAAACCTACGACCCGGCGATTTATCCGCGCCATCATCTGAAGGGGCCGAAGGCCGATATGGCCTATCGTCTGGAAACGCCCGACCGCCTCGGCCGCGCCGGAGTGAAAAAAATCGGCCTCGGTGCGCTCTATGGTCTGTCCGACTGGCGGGCGGACTCATGGTTTGTGGGATTGCATCTGCGTTATCTGGAAAAAACCTACTGGCGCACGCGCTACAGCATTTCCTTTCCGCGGTTGCGTCCGCATCAGGGCAAGGACATCACGGTGACGCCGTTTGGCGAGCGCGACCTCGTTCAGGCCGCCTGCGCCTTCCGCCTGCTCAGTCCGGAAGTCGAGCTCTCGCTTTCCACCCGGGAGAGCGCAATGTTCCGCAACCACGCCTTTCGCCTGGGTTTCACCTCGATGAGTGCGGGCTCGCGCACCAATCCCGGCGGCTACAGCAGCGCGCCCGATTCGCTCGAGCAGTTTGAAATCGACGACGGCCGCAGTCCGGAAGAGGTGGCGGCATTTTTGCGCGCCCAAGGCTACGAGCCGGTATGGAAGGATTGGGATCCGACGTATGACGGATGTGGAGCCGCAAAAGGCGCAGAAAGCACAAAATTAAATCCTTTTGTACCTCTTGTGGCCATTAATTGATGGATTTTAACGAACAGGAAATCGTCCGCTATCAGCGGCATCTCTCGCTGGCCGGTTTTGGTGCCGAGGCGCAGGAGAAGTTAAAGCGCGGCTCCGTGCTCGTGATCGGCGCGGGCGGCCTTGGCTGCCCGGCCCTGCTTTATCTGGCGGCGGCCGGCGTCGGGCGCATCGTCATCATCGATGCGGATTGTGTCGACGTCTCGAATCTCCAGCGGCAGGTGCTTTATACCGCGGCCGACACGGGCGCGCCGAAGGCGGAAGTGGCGGCCCAGCGGCTGCGCGCGCTCAATCCCCTGATCGAAATCGTGCCGCAGAGCAAGCGTTTCACCCGGGCGAATGCCCTCGAACTCGTTCGCTCCGTCGATGTGGTGCTCGACGGCTCGGACAATTTTGCCACGCGTTATCTGGTGAACGATGCCTGCGTGATGGCGGGCCGCCCGTTTGTTTACGGTGCGATCCAGGGCTTTGAGGGCCAGCTCAGTGTTTTCAACTGGCGCGCCGGACCAACTTACCGCTGCTTGTTTCCCGAGCCGCCACCGCCGGGCACGGTGGCCAATTGTGCCGAGGCCGGCGTGCTCGGTGTCCTGCCCGGCCTGATCGGCACGGCCCAGGCCTGCGAGGTGATCAAGCTCCTCACCGGCATCGGCGAGTCGCTCAGCGGCCGCCTGCTGCTCTGGGATGCGCTGACGATGGAAACGCGCTGCGTGACGCTCACGCCCGACCCCGCCAGCCGCGACATCCGCGAGCTGCCGCCGGAAGGCTACGGCGAAACCTGCGGGTTGCCGGCCGCGGCGGAAATCGACGTCGGCGTCCTGCGGACGGCGTTTGCCGACGGGCGTTCGCCGCAGATGCTCGATGTGCGCGAGACATGGGAGCGCACCATGGCCGGCATGATTGAGCCGTCCGTGCACATTCCGCTGGGCGAGCTGGAGCGAGGCACGACCGTCGCACTGGCCGGCCTCGATCCGGCCAGCCCGACGGTGGTCTACTGCGCACACGGTGCGCGCAGCCTGCGGGGCGCGCAACTGCTGCGCGAACGCTACGGTTTCCGCGAGGCGGTCAGCCTGCGTGGCGGATACCAGGCTTGGAAGATTAGTTGAATTTACGCCGCATATAATTTTCACTTGGGGACATGAAACCGCCGTTTTGCGTGCTGACGATTGCCGGTTCAGACAGCGGAGCGGGTGCGGGAATCCAGGCCGATGCACGAACGATTCATGCGCGTGGCGGCTACGCGCTCACGGCGATCACCGCAGTGCTGGCGCAAAATCTGCGCGGCGTGACGGCCTGGCGCGCGATGGCGCCCGAACTGATCGCCGCCCAGATCAAGGCGGTGCTGGACGATTTTTCCATCGCGGCGGTGAAAACCGGCCTGCTGCCCGGCGCGGCGGCGGTGCGCGCGGTGGCACGCGAGCTGAAACGGCGGTCGCGAATTCCGCTGGTCGTCGATCCGGTGATCGGCTCAACCAGCGGCACGCGCTTCCTCGATGCCGCCGGCCTGCAGGCGCTGCGGAGCGAGCTCCTGCCCCGGGCGACGTTGATCACGCCGAACTGGCCGGAGGCCGAAGCCCTGACCGGACGGCGGGTGCGCACCCACGAGGATGCGGCCGGGGCCGCCTCCTGGCTCGCCGGGGAATTTAACTGCGCGGTGCTGGTGAAGGGTGGACATGCGCCCGAGCGCATCTGCCGCGATTGCCTGGTCTTTAAAGATGGGGAAATCCGCTGGTTTGAGAGTCCGCGGATTTCCACCCACAACACTCACGGCACGGGATGTGTCCTGTCGGCGGCCATCGCCGCGAATCTGGCAAGCGGCGAGCGGCTTGAGCCAGCCGTGGCGCACGCACACGAGTTTCTCTGGCGTAGCTTGCGCGCCGGCCGGCAAACCCGCTGGGGGCGCGGTCACGGGCCGGCTTTCGCCGGATGAAAAGCGGTGAGCGCTCCATGCCGCCGGCATGAAGGCCGGGTCCCCACGGCTGACAGTGACCGCCGGCGGCGCCATCGCGGCGGCGACGTCTGCGGTTTATCTCAACAGTTTCACCGTTCCGTTCCTTTTCGACGATCCTTCCTCCATCGCCGACAATCCGACCATCCGTCATCTCTGGCGGTTTTCTCGCGTGCTGGCACCGCCGCACGGTGGACTCACGGTGAGCGGCCGGCCGGTGCTTAATCTTTCGCTGGCCATCAATTACGCGGTCAGCGGAACGAATGTTTGGAGCTATCATGCGCTGAATCTGGCGATCCACCTTTGTGCCGGCTTGGTGCTGTTCGGCATCGTGCGGCGGACATTGGAACGGATGTGGAGTCGTGATGAAAACGGGCATCGGGCGACGTTTGCCGCGCTGGCTGTGGCGTTGTGGTGGAGCCTGCATCCGCTGCAGACCGAATCGGTCACCTATGTCGTCCAGCGCGCCGAGTCGCTGATGGGGCTGTTTTACCTGCTCACGCTTTATGGCTTCATCCGCTACGTTGAGGCAGGCCGGCGTAGCTGGGCCGCCGTATGCTTCCTTTCCTGCATGCTCGGCATGGCGAGCAAGGAGGTGATGGTCTCCGCGCCGGCCATCGTTTTTTTGTACGATCGGACCTTTGTGAGCGAAACATTTGCCGCGGCGTGGAGACGGCATCGCGGACTGCACGTAGCGCTGGCGGCCACCTGGATTTTGCTGGCGTGTCTGGTGTTTGGCACGGGCAATCGCGGAGGAACCTCGGGCTTCGATGTCGGCGTCGGCTGGACGCAATATCTTGCGACGCAATTTCCCGCCTTGATCGGTTATCTGCGCCTTGCGGTCTGGCCGTATCCCCTGGTTTTCGACCACGGGACCGAATGGGTGGAGCATGCTGCGATAGTCATTCCCGGGGCGCTGATCGTGATGGCCCTGGCCGCAGGCACGGTGTGGGCGCTGCGCCGCCGTCCGGCGCTGGGGTTTTGCGGAATATTTTTTTTCGCCATCCTGGCCCCGACTTCACTCGTGCCCGGCATGCGGCAGACGATGGCCGAACATCGCATGTATCTGGCGCTGGCGCCGGTGCTGGCAGTCGCAGTGATGTCAATTTACGCCCGGGTGGGTAAGCGAAGCGTCATTCTTTTTCTGGCGCTGGCGACGGGTGGCGGCTGGCTGACGGTGCAGCGCAACCAGGATTACCGCACGGCTTTCACGCTCTGGAGCGACACGGTGGAAAAACGACCGGAAAACGCCTGGGCTCAAAATGAGCTGGGCAGCGAACTGTTGCTCATGGGACGGCAGGGGGAGGGCGCGGTGCATTTGCAAGAGGCGCTGCGGCTCGCCCCCGGCCTGGCGATCGCCAACAACAATTACGCCAATCTTCTGGTGCAGGAAGGCCGGCCGGCGGAGGCCGTCGCCTATTATGAACGCACGCTGCGCATCACTCCCGACTATGCCGACGCCCATTATAATCTGGCCAAGGTCGACCTGCAGCTAAATCGGCTGCCGGAGGCGGTCGGGCATTTCGCCGCCGTGGTGCGGCTCAAGCCGGATTCCGCCGAGGCGCAGGACAATCTGGCCAACGCCCTGGCCCAATCCGGCCGGCTGGAGGAGGCAATTCCGCATTACGAGGAGGCGCTGCGGCTCAATCCGAATCTGGCGGAGGCCCAGAACAATTGGGGCAACGTGCTATTGCAGGAAGGGCGCCCGCACGAAGCGATCGGGCATTACGAGGAGGCGCTGCGTTTGAAACCGGATTACGCCGACGCGCGCTACAATCTCGAGCTGGCACGGGAGCAAGCCAGCCAAAAAAATTAAGTATTTAGCTTAATTTCGCGCCCCTGGCCTTGGCGGCGCGGATGAGGGCGTCGGCCATGTCGGACGGCGTGGCGGCGACCTCGATGCCGCATTCCTCGAAAATGGCGATTTTCGCCGCGGCGGTGTCGTCCTTGCCGCCGATGACGGCCCCGGCGTGGCCCATGCGGCGGCCGGCCGGCGCGGTTGCGCCGGCGATGAAGCCGGCGACGGGTTTTTTGCAGTTAGCCTTGATCCAGCGCGCGGCCTCAACCTCGGCGTTGCCGCCGATCTCGCCGATCAGGATGATGCCGTAGGTCTCCGGGTCGTCGTTGAACAGTTTGATCACGTCGAGATGCGAGGTGCCGTTGACCGGGTCGCCGCCGATGCCCACGCAGGTGCTCTGGCCGAGTCCGCGGGTTGTCACCTGATAAACCGCCTCATAGGTGAGGGTGCCGGAGCGCGAGACCACGCCGACGTGGCCTTTTTTGTGAATGTAACCTGGAGCGATGCCGATGCGGCAGCCGCCGGACGATTTTTCGCCGGTTCCGGGCGTGACGAT
>DASRHD010000023.1:0-2717 GCA_035650695.1 Opitutaceae bacterium | reverse complement strand
CTTCGATCCGGCCGCGACCGGCGACTCCAGCCGGAACGGACTCGCCAATATGCGGTCGCGCATCGAGGAGATAAAGGGGCTTTGCCAGATTGTATCGGCGCCCGGGCGGGGCGCGTCCGTCTCGATCGTCGTGGATTTTAGCGCCCGCGTCCGCATAGCCGGCCACGGCAGCGCCGCCGGCACGCCGGCACCATTCCCACCGGCCTGATCACCATGCAAATCACGGTTTCCATCGTCGAAGACAACGCCACCGTTTCCGCCTCGCTCGAGCGCGTGATCAATAATTCCGACAGTTGCCGGTGCGTCTCCCTCAGTCCCAATGCCGAGCACGCCCTGCGGGTGATACCGAAGCACAAGCCGGATGTGGTGGTGATGGACATCGAGTTGCCGCAGGTTTCCGGCATCGAATGCACCGCACGCCTGAAACGGCTGCTGCCGGAAGCGCGCATTCTCATTCTCACCGTCTACAAAGACCATGACCAGATCTTCAAGGCGCTCAAGGCCGGCGCCAACGGCTACATCCTGAAGCGCTCGTCCTCCAAGGAAATCCTCCACGCCATCCGCGACGTCAAAGAAGGCGGTGCGCCCATGAGTGCTGAAATCGCCGCAAAAGTGGTCCAGTCTTTCCACAAATCCGCCGCCGCCGCCTCGGAAATCGATTCCCTCACGCGCCGCGAGGAGGAAATCCTCAGCTTTCTTGCCCAAGGTTATGTCAGCAAGGAAATCGCCGACCGCCTCGGCATCAGTTACGAGACCGTCCGCGGTCATTTGGGTAATATTTATGAAAAGCTTCACGTGCGCTCGCGTACCGAGGCCGTGATAAAATATTTTCAAAAGCCGGCTTGAACGGTTCGGGGGAGGAAGCCGCGGGCAAAATGCCTCAATTGGGGGGCTATCTTTTCCCCTCCCGGGAGGTAGGATTATGGCGCTTTTGCGGCGGCGCCAGGGTGTGCCCCGCCTACCCAAATCAACCCCTTTCTTTGTCCTTGCCCCAGGTCATCGCGCCGCGCTCGGCGCGCTGTCTCCGAACTAATTTTCCCATGCAAATACCCCACAAAACTCCACCGTCATTTGACCAAAGATCAGCCCCGGTCGCGCCTTCCGCTCCGTCCCTCAAGGCTCTGACCACGCTGGTTTCGCTCGCCGCATTGGCGCTCACCGCCTCCGCCGCCACCATCAACGTCAACAGCAACGCCAGCCTGGCCTCCGCTCTTTCCGGCGCCAATCCGGGCGACACGATCGTGCTGGCCAATGGCTCCTATGCCGGTTTCACCGTCTCGCGCAGCGGTACTGCCAGCGCGCCCATCACCGTCGAGGCCGCCAATCAGGGCGGCGCCACCATTTCCTCCGGGTTCATCCATCTGGCCCAGAATTCCTACGTTATCATTCAAGGACTGACCCTCACCACTCCCGGAGCCACGGCGACGATTGATGGATCGAGCGGATCGGCCGCGATCTGGCTTGAGGCCGCAAGAAACTGCCGCGTCTCCCGTTGCACGTTTAAACTTGCCGGAGCCTCTGGCACCCAGTGGGTGACGGTCGCCGGCGCCAGCGACTCCAATCGCATCGATCACTGTGAATTTGGGCCAAATTCCTCGACCGGCACCCGCTATATTCTGGCCCGCGGCAATCCCACCATCCCCGGCGTCACGCCGCCCTCCGATCGGACCAGCTGGGCCAACGGAAACGGCCCGGTCAATCCCAACATGTCCCGCAACACCCGGATCGATCACAACTATTTCCACGACAAGAGCGGCACGGGCGAGACCATCGGTCTCGGCGCCATCGGCGTCACCGGCGATTACCAGAACACCAACAGCCTTGTGGAATACAACCTGTTCGTGAACTGCGACAGTGATCCCGAGATCATCACCACCAAAAGCTCCAGCAATATCATTCGCTACAATACCGTCCGGACTTGCTCGGGCATGTTTTCTCTCCGCGCCGGCAACGGCAGCTCGATTTACGGCAACTTCATGCTCCAAGGCCGCAAAAGCGGGACCGGCGGCATCAAGATCTACGAAAAGAACCATACCATTTTTAACAACTACATCGATAGCGCCGACCAATATCCGATTCTCATCGGCGCCGGCGATTCCTACAGCGGCGGTCACTTCTCGCACGCCCAGGTGTTTGATGCCTTGATCGTGCACAACACGGTCGTAAACCTCTTCGATCGCCCGGTCATCATGGGCCACGGCAGCACCGATCATCTGCCGCCGACCGACGTGGTTTTCGCCAACAATATCATTCAAGGCACCGCCGCCACACTCTTCACCGTCTCCACCGCCCCGTCCAACCCCACCTACTCGGACAATATCATTTATCCCAACGGCCCGTCGGGCTTCTCCGCGGGCCAGTTTGAGGTCGTCAATCCCCAGTTCACCACCGTCAACGGCCTGCAAAAGCTTTCGTCCGGCAGCCCGGCGATCAACGCCGCCAATCAAAACTACTTCTCCTTTGTCACCGATGACATGGACGGACAGACCCGCAATTCCCATCGCGACATCGGTGCGGACGAGTTTTCCTCGGCCCCGATCGTTCGCCAGCCGTTGACCACGGGCGACGTGGGCCCGCTGTCGGATTTGACACCCCAGGCCGCCGCGCCCGCCTTCAGCCCCGGCGGCGGCACCTACACCGGCGCACAATCGGTGACCATCACCTCCGCCACCTCCGGCACTTCCATCCGCTATACCACCGATGGCAGTGCGCCTTCG
>DASRHD010000022.1:0-9386 GCA_035650695.1 Opitutaceae bacterium | reverse complement strand
GCACGAGCGTAAGATTGGTGAAGTTGTTGACCAGACAGTTGGTCAGGATGTCGCCGGGGGATCCACCATGCCGGCCGGCAATGAAGACGAAGAGCAGGTTGCCGAGGCCGGAACAGTAGGGCATGACCAGCGTGCCCAGCGCCGTGCCCTCCAGTCCCTGGTCGAGCATGGCTTCGAGCCGCCACGTCATCGCTAGCGAGACCACGACGAACAGCGCCGCGTAGGTCCACGGACCGGCCAGGCCGAGCGAGTTGATGAAGTCCGGCAGCGTGTTCACGCCTAGACAACCGAGCGGCCGCGCGCGGTGAGGGCAAGCCGGTAACGTCCGTCGCGCCGCTGCACCCCGATGCGCCGGCGGAAGGCGCGGCTGAGCACGGTGGAGGTCACCGTGCGTGCGGTCGGCCCGGCAGCCACGACCCGGCCCGCCCGCAGAACCAGCGCATGGGTGAAGGTCGGGGTGATTTCCTCCACATGATGCGTCACAAGCACGAGGGCCGGCGCCTGCGGCCGGCGGCCGAGCCGGTCGAGGAAGCGCAAAAACTGTTCGCGCGCCACCGGATCGAGCCCAGCGCAGGGTTCGTCGAGGATGAGCAGGCGCGGCCGGGCCATGAGCGCACGTCCGATGAGCACGCGCTGCCGCTCGCCCTGGGAAAGAAAGAGCCATTCACGAGCGGCGAGGTGCGCCGCGTCCACCCGCCGCAAGAGGCGCAGGGCGGCCGCCCGATCGGAGCGGGTGGTGGACGCCCAGAGATCGAGCTGGGCAAATTTTCCGCTCAACACGGTATCGAGCGCCGGTTCGGCCGGCGGCACCTGCGGCTGCAGCGCGCTGGTCACGATGCCGATGCGCAGCCGGAGCTCGCGCCAGTCCGTCTGGCCGTAGGTTTTTCCCAGCACGGCGATGCGGCCGGTCGTCGGTGGCAGATAGCCCGTAAGCGCACGGAGCAGCGAGGTTTTGCCGCTGCCATTGGCCCCGAGCACGACCCAGTGCTGGCCGCGCTCGACCCGCCAGTCCACACCGCCGAGGATGCGGGTGCGGCCGCGTTCGATCACCAGTTGGGAAACCTCAAGAATGGGCGCGCGCTGGCCTGACATCCGGCGAGAGTGAAGCAAGCGGCGGCGGCTGGTCAACCGCCTTGCGCCCTGCACGGCGGTCCATGCAGCTTGCGGCGAACACGTGAAAATTTTTGGTGAACTTTTTCCGCGCCGCCGCCTCCAAGGGACCAACCTCAACGAAAGGAACCCCTCATGAAAGCCTCCCTGTTTGGATTTGTTCTCGCCCCTCTGCTCATCGCGGCCGTTTCCCTTCCCGCCGCCCAGCCGCGCGCCCCCGCCACTTCCAAGCTCAGCGCGCCGGAGGTGCTCGATCCGGTCGGCGAGCTCCGCCAGATCGACAAAACTGCCTACAACGATCGCCAGTCGCTCGTCGAACAGGTCAACCAACGCATCGCCGACAGCGAACAGCTGATGCGGGCGATGCAGAGCCGCGCCAAATCGCTCGACGCGCCAAGCCGCGCTCAATTCAACACCTATATCGAGGCGGCCAAAAAACAGGAAATGCAGTTGAAGCGGAGCGTGGACGACCTGCGCAACGCCAAACCCGACACCTGGGAGCATGCCCAGGTCATGCTCGGCACCGCCTACCAGTTTTTCGACGACGCGATGGAAGTCCTTAACGTCATTGCCCCGCCGGTCACGCCGCAATAAAGCCCCGGCCGCGCGCCGCAGTTTTTCGCTCCGGCGGCCATCCGCCGGAGTTTTTTTGCGCGCCATCGGCAGAAAAAGAATTTTGTCTCATCGGTGCCGGAGATTTTTGGCCGGCGCAAGAATGAGCCTGATCGACACCCACACCCACCTGGATTCCTTCGCCCGCCGGGGCGAACTGGCGGCAGTGCTGGCGCGGGCCCGCGACGCCGGAGTCGAGGCGATGGTTGCGATCGGCACCGAACCGGACGATTGGGCGCTTTATCGGGATCTGGCGCGCGACCATGCCGGAGTGATTCATTTCACCGCCGGATTGCATCCATGTTCGGTCGGCGAGAACTGGGCGGAGGCCGTGGCGCGACTGGAAGATTTTTGGAGCGACGGCGGGCCGCGGCCGGTCGGGCTGGGGGAATGCGGACTCGACCGTTTTCATCTGCCGAAGGACGCCGCCGCCGCGGAGAAAATTTTCGGCTGGCAGCGCGCCGCCTTCACCACGCAACTCTCATTGGCGAAAAAACTGGGCTGTCCGCTGGTGGTGCACTCGCGCGGCGCCTTTCGCGAGTGCGTGGAGATGATCGACGCCGCCGGGGCCGACTGGACACGGGTGGTCTTTCACTGCTTTGCCGAAGGCGAAGCGGAAATGGCTGAATTGCTCCGGCGGGGCGGACGTGGCTCCTTCACCGGCATCCTCACCTATAAAAATGCCGAGGCGGTGCGGGCCGCCGCCCGCGCCCAAGGCCTGGACCGGCTGATGCTGGAAACCGACGCGCCTTATCTCACGCCGATGCCACACCGCGGAAAGCCCAACGAACCCGCCTTCCTGCGGCACACCGCGGAATTTGCGGCCGACCTCTTCAGACAGTCGTTCGATGAGCTGGCGGCCATCACGACCGCCAACGCATGTAAATTTTTTGCGATCTAATGCGCCTCCCGAGGCCTCGCCCCAGGTCCTCAGGCTTCGTCGAATTTGCGGGAAAAGAGCGTTTCCAGCTCTGCCAGCATGGGCGCAGCATCATCGCCGGTGGCGATGAACTTGACCGTCGAGCCCTTGCCGGCCGCGAGCATCATCAAGCCCATGATGCTCTTGCCGTTCACCTGTTCATCGTCTTTTTCGACGAAAACATCGCACTTATAGCGATTGGTGATACGTACGATCATGGCCGCCGGGCGGGCATGGATGCCCATTTTGTTTTGCACGACCAGTTCTTTCACGAGCGGTTGAAGAGCAGGCGTGGTGTCGGTCTTTTCCATCATTAAAAAATCAGCCGTCGAGAATTTCATCGGGTCTGCGCAGCTTGCAACCTAAAAACTCCCAGTCAGCATCGGGTCATATGCCCAGAACAGCCATAATTGTGCCATGCCGGCTCGAATCGACCCGCTTCCCTCGCAAATTGTTGCATCTGGTTCGCGGAAAGCCGCTTTTGCTTTGGGTGGCGGAGCGGATCCAAGCCCAGGCACCGGAATTTCCGCTGTTTTTTGCCGTGGATGACGAGAAACTCCGCGCACCGCTGGTCAGGGGCGGGTTTCAGTCGATTCTGACCAGTCCGGCGCATGCCAGCGGCACTGATCGGCTGGCGGAGGCAAATTGCACGGTCCGGGCGGAACAAGTAATCAATGTCCAGGCGGATGAGCCGCTGGTCACCGGCGCGCAGATTCGCACGCTGGCGCAGCTTCTCGCCGGCGGCGCGCCGATGGCGACGCTGGCTACGCCATTCCAGACGGCGGCCGATTTCACCAACCCCAACCAGGTCAAGGTGACCTTTGGCCACGACGGTCGCGCGCTCTATTTTTCGCGCTCTCCACTGCCGTTTGCCCGCGAGCGCAGCGGCGCGGTCGACGACGCCTGGGTAAAGGCGAATCCGTGCTACAAGCACCTCGGACTTTACGCCTATACGGCGAGCCTGCTGGAGAAGTTTTCCACGCTGCCACCGGGCCGCTACGAGCAGATCGAAAAACTCGAGCAACTCCGGGTGCTCGAAGCCGGCTACGACATCAAGGTCGGCCTGACCGACGACCCGACCATCGGCGTAGACACGCCGGAGGACGCAAAAAAGTTCGAAGACACGCTGAAATAATCGAACGCAGCCTTAGGGCTTGCGGCGGGAAATCTGCGTTATCCACATGACTTCGCAGGAGCCGCCGCCGGTATCATCGCGAGTAAGAGAGGAGCGCCAGTGATAGCCGTCCGCGCGAGTCACTTCGACAAGGTAACCCTCCATCATTACCAAGTCATGGCAGTGGACGGCGAGGAGTTGGCGGCGAACGTCGGCGTCGGCGGGCAGGCAATGGGTATTGGCGGAGTGCTTGGCGATGCTATCGGGATCCAGCGGCGGGTCATGGTTCCAGGAATATTCATACCAGCGGCCGGATTGGGAAATGCTCAGCTCATTGAGAACGGAAGCAATGGACATCGGTCCCCAGCCGAGGGCGAGATCCACCGGCGAAAGCTCGGCGCCTGTGTCATAACGGTAGCGCTCCCGGTGCAGTACGATCGCGGTGATGGAATACGTCGCCAGCGGGGTGACGAGGTATTCGCCGTGGCGGAACGGCGGCGGCAAATTGCCGGCGGTCTGAACCGGATCCTTCGGCGCCGGCATTCCGGTCCACCGCGCCGGCGATTCGTGGAAAACGAGCCAGAGCGCCGCCGCGAGCGCGAGAAGGGCGAGGATTTTTTTCATCCGCTGGATGCGGCCCACTCAAAAATAGGTGCCGGTGCGAGGCAAGCCGGGTTCCGCGGCGAAAAATAGAATGGAAGCGAAATCAGGAACGGCCGGTGCCGCCCTGCGCACCATTCGAGTTTCGAATCAGATCTTCCCAGCCTTGCGGGCGGCGACAAGGTTGTAGAAGTCCAAGAAAAGCGGGTCGGCGTCGTTCGGTCCGGGCGCGGCCTCGGGATGGTACTGCACGCAGAAGACCGGCAGTTCCTTGTGGCGCAGTCCCTCGACCGTGCCGTCATTGAGATTGATCTCGGTGACGACCGCGCCGCGGTTTTCGATCGATTTCGGGTCGGTGGCGAAGCCGTGATTCTGCGCTGTGATCGAGACCTTGCCTGTCTCGAGGTTTTTCACCGGCTGATTGCCGCCGCGATGGCCGAACTTGAGCTTGAAGGTCCGGCCGCCGAGCGCGTGGGTGATCATCTGGTGGCCAAGGCAGATGCCGAAGACGGGATATTTCGGCAGCAGGGCGGTGACGGTCTGGTGGATATAGGGCAGGGCGGCGGGATCGCCCGGGCCGTTGGACAGGAAAACCGCATCGGGCTTGTGTTCGCCAATCTGCGCGGCGGAGGTCCCGGCGGGGAAAACCTGAACTTCGAAGCCGTGGCGCACGAGCTTGCGAAAAATGCTTTGTTTCGCGCCGTAATCGAAGGCGGCAACGCGGTAGCGCGTAGATGGCACGGGCACGGCGCCGAGGGTGGTGCCGACGGGAAGATAGGGCGTGTTGTGATTGGCGGGATCATCGCCCCGCCAGATGAACGGCTCCTTGCAGGTCACGTCCTTGACGTAATCGGCACCGGCCATGTCGCGCCAGCCGCGGGCGCGGCGCACCGCTTCCTCATCGGACAGCGGCAGGGTGCTCAGGCAGCATTTCATTGCGCCGTCGACGCGGAGTTTTTTCGTCAGGGCGCGGGTGTCGATCTCGCTGATGCCGGGAATGCCGTATTTTTTGAGATAGGCGGCGACCGACAGCTGTGCGCGCCAGTTGCTCACGACGGGGGAGAGCTCGCGTACGACGAAGCCGGTGCACTTCGGCGTGGCGGCCTCGGCGTCGGCGTCGTTCACGCCGTAGTTGCCGATCTGCACCGCCGTCATGGTCACGATCTGGCCGAAATAGGAGGGGTCGGTGAGGATCTCCTGGTAGCCGGTCATGGAGGTGTTGAAGACACACTCGCCGGCGACGGTGGCATCCGCGCCGAAAGCGAGACCGCGGAAGACACTGCCGTCTTCAAGCGCGAGAACTGCGGGCTGGTGCGTGAACATTAAAGTCTGACGAAAAACCCTCCGGCAGCGCCTGCCAAGGGTTTTCGCGCGCTGGCCGGCGAAAGCGGCGTTGCACGCGAGCTTGCATGATGCGAAAGCATGTACAAATTGTTCGGGCATGAGCGCCCAGGACGCAAAGAAGGACAAAAACGCCGCTTCTGCGAAGCCGGCGCCCGCTGCCACGACCGCGCCGACGGGGGCCCCGACAGCTCCGCCGCCGGCCTGGATCGACGATGCCTCGAACCCCCGCCGTCAGCTGATCGCCAAGATCATTTTCGTCGGCGTCTGCATTTACGTGACCATGATCTGGCTCCTCGCATTGGATCAAACCTTCCACTGGGGCATTTTCAAACCGTGACGGGGAGGGATCCGAGCGCGCCGCCGCTCCGCAGGGGCGGCTCGGTCAAATTATTTTTCAGGCTCGGTTGACAGCCTGCCCAACCGGCATAGCCGTTAACCTACATCATGGCTTACGTCGAAGACCGCCACATCTGGTTTGAGGGCCAGGGGTTGTGGGCGCAGACTCCCGAAAGCGATTGGAGGGACTGGACCTGGCAGCTGAAAAACCGCCTCACAACCATCGAGCAGCTCGAGCGCCATATGGTCCTGACGCCCGAGGAGCGCGCGGGCTGCCGTTTTGCCAACCAGAAGCTGGCGCTCGCCATCACACCCTATTTTTTCAACCTGATCGACCGCGAGAACCCGGACTGCCCCATCCGGAAGCAGGTTATTCCCCGCGCCGGCGAGATGGTTCTTTCCGAGGGGGAAATGCTCGATTCGCTCGGCGAGGACGAGCATTCGCCCGTCGCCGGCATTGTCCACCGCTATCCCGATCGCGTGCTTTTTCTGGTGACCGACCGCTGTGCGGCTTATTGCCGCTACTGCACGCGCAGCCGCCTGGTAAGCAACGCCCAGGACTATAATTTTCATCCGGAATACGAGCAAGGCCTGCGCTACATCGAGGCCCACCCGGAAATTCGCGACGTGCTCCTCTCCGGCGGCGACCCGTTGTTGCTCTCGGATAAAAAGCTCGAGCACCTGCTCAGCCGTCTGCGCGCGATCAAGCACGTGGAATTCATCCGCATCGGCTCGCGCATCCCGGTTTTTCTCCCGCAGCGCATCACCCCGGAACTGGGTGAAATTTTCAAAAAATACGGGCCGATCTGGATGAGCATTCATGTCAACCATCCGCGCGAATGCACCGCCGAATTGCGCGACGCATGCGAGCGGCTGTCTTTTGCCGGCGTGCCGCTTGGCAACCAGAGTGTGCTCCTCCGCGGCGTGAATGACGATGCCGAGGTGATGAAGGCGCTCGTCCACCGCCTCCTGCGCATGCGTGTCCGGCCGTACTATCTTTATCAGATGGACCTGATCACGGGCGGTGCGCACTTCAAGGTCGACGTCCGCCGGGGGATCGAGATCATCCGCGCGCTGCGCGGCCATACCACCGGCTACGCCGTGCCGCAATTTGTCATTGATGCGCCTGGCGGCGGCGGCAAGGTCCCGATCAATCCGGATTACGTCGAAAACATCACCGACGAGGAGATCGTTTTTCGCAATTACGAGGGGAAAACCTATCGCTACCCTCTGACCAGCCGGCCGCTGGCCCAACCACCCGAGAAAATCGTGCTGCCGGCGGAAATGTTCACCTAAGGCGGCGTTTCCGCCGCCATTTCAAGGAGGGTGAGGCTCTGCCGGGCTTGGGCGGGTCACTTTAAAGGTGCACCCTAAGAAAATCCCGCCTAGAACGTCTTATCGGCATTCGGGCCACCACCGCCATGAAAACGCTTCGGACTGTTCTCTTCTTCTTTTTCGCCGTGATTTCCCGTCTTGTCCTCGCCGATACGGCGCCGGTGGCGAGCGCGATCAACGCCCTCGGCCTCGACCTTTACCGGCTGCAACCGGCGGACGACAATCTATTGCTCTCGCCTTATTCCATCCAGGCTGCGCTGGCCATGGCCTATGCCGGTGCCGCCGGCGACACGCGCACCGAGATGCAGCGTGTCCTCCATTACCCGGCGGACGAGCGCGCGCTCGACACCGGCTTTGCCGAGCTCGCGCAGGCATTTTCGCAGGTCGAAGAGGAATCGGCGCAGGCGGTGGCCGGACCGAAGACGGAAGGATTGAATCCGACCACCCCGGTCGAGATCCGATCGGCCAACCGCTTATTTGGGCAAAAAGGCTATCCCTTTCGCGCACCCTTCCTTGCGCTGATGAAAGAGAACTACGGCGCACCGCTGGAGGAGATGGATTTCGCGCACGATCCTGAAGCGGCCCGCGCCGCGATCAACCGATGGGTGGAGGAGCAGACCAAGGAAAAAATCCGCGACTTGATTCCTTCCGGCGGCGTAACCAAGGCCACCCGGCTGACGCTGGCCAATGCGATCTATCTCCACGCCGGCTGGGAAAAGCCGTTCGAGGCCAGCGCCACCGAACCGGCGCCGTTTTTTGTCCGCGGTACGGATAGTGTGAACGTCCCGACGATGGAACAGTTCTCGTCCTATGGCTGCATTCACCGCGACGGCTACACTGCGGTCAGCCTGCGCTACGTCGGCGGAGGCCTGCAGTTCCTCATCCTTCTACCGGACGACCGCAACGGCCTGCCCGCCCTTGAGCGCAAGGTCACACCGGAGCTGCTCAGCAGCTGCGCCAACCTACCGGCGAGCGAAATTGTTTTATACCTGCCGAAATTCAAGCTCACCCCGCCGACCCTGGCGCTCACCGACCAGCTCGAGCAAATCGGTCTGAAAACCGCCTTTGACGAACCGCGCCGCAGCGCGAATTTTGACCGCATGGCTCCGCGCCGCCCAAACGATTATCTCTACATCGGTGCCGTTTTTCACAAGACGTTCATTGCATTGGACGAGCAGGGCACCGAAGCCGCGGCCGCGACTGCCGTCGTGATGATGGAAGCGATGGCCAAATACGAAGAAAAACCGAAGCCTCCCGAAGTCCATGTCGACCATCCCTTTCTTTTCGCCATCCAGCACGTGTCATCCGGAGCCTGCCTTTTTCTTGGTCGGGTGGCGGATCCACGGGAGTGACAAAAGGGTAGCGGGGCGGCGGGGTGCCCGGGCGAAGGGAAAGGCATCGCCAATTTTTTGCATTAGAACGCATTGCGATTGCATCGGCCGATGCTTGGGGTTATTTCCCTACTTTCAGTTTTATCGACATGAACCCCACCCGGACAGTTCTGCTGTTCGCGTCCGTCGCCGCAGTTTTGCATCTCGCCGCCGCAGATACGAGCGCGGTCGTGAACGCGATTAACACGCTTGGTCTTGATCTTTACCACACACGGCCCGACGGCGATGGCAATCTGCTGTACTCGCCTTACGTGATACAAAATGGGCTGGCGATGGTCTACGCCGGCACCAACGGCGATACGCGCACGGAAATGCGAAATGTGCTGCATTATCCGGACGACGCTTCACTCCAGTCGGGTTTTGCCGAGCTGGCGAACGAGCTGAAGCAGGCCGCGAAGGGCTCTTCGGCGGAACTGCATCTCGCCAACCAGCTCTTTGTCCAGCGCGGTTTTGAGTGCAACGCGCCCTTTCTCTCCCTGCTGAAGGACACCTATCAGGCGTCGCCAGTCGAAGTCGATTTTGCTCATGCTCCCGACGCCGCCCGGAGCGCCATCAATCGCTGGGCGGAAGACAACACCGCCGGAAAAATCCGCGAGGTGGTTCCACCGAACAATCTGAGAAAATG
>DASRHD010000021.1:0-6092 GCA_035650695.1 Opitutaceae bacterium | reverse complement strand
GTTTTTTTCAAAAAAAACGCGCACCGGCCGGGGCGGACGGAAGCGCCTCAGCACGCCGCCTCGCGCCGGATGAATCGGGGGCGCCGCGGGCGCCGGCACCGCCTCCGCCGGTTTTTCCAAAACAAATGCGTCCGGCCGGTGCGTGTCCGCCATCGCCGGCGTGCCCACGCGCTCATGGCCGACAATCGCCCCGACCCGCGCGAGGTTTTCCCAAAAAGCCTGCGGATCGACCAGGCCGGTATCGAAGAGACCGTTTTGTTTCACCGCCGGACGGGCCGGAGTCGCGACCAGTCGCACACCCGCCACCCGCGCGGCCGTCCGCACCGTTTCCAGGTGGGTTTGCAGGACGCGCAGCCAGGAATCGACGTCTGCGCCCGCCTCCGGCAGGCGGAATTCCCTCCGGTAATCGGTCTCGTCCTCCAGCCGAAGGGTCAGCGCCAGCGCCTCGGCGGCGAAGCCCGCGGCGCGCAGTTCCAGCGCGATCCGCTCGGCATAGCGGCGCAGCTTGAAAAGCAGCGGCTCGGTGTTTTCCACCGGCGGCTCGTAGGCCCATTCCGCGGCGAAGGTCTTCGCCGGCTCCGCCAGCCGCAGCACGCGGGTGGTCTCGCCCGCGGCGCGCTCCCACAGCGCCACGCCTTCCGCCCCCAGCCGCAGGCCCACGTCCGCCTTGGTCAGCGCGGTCAGGTCGCCCAGGGTTTTCAGGCCCCAGTTGCGCAAAATTTCCGCCTGTGCCGGCAACGGCCCGGCCAGTCCGAGCGGCAGTGATTCCAGGAATTTTTTCGCGTCGCGCACCGCCAGCACCGGTTCGGCGCAGCGCGCCGCATAGCCGGCGAGCAGCGGCGTCGCGGCCGCGCCCGCGCGCGCCGGCAGGCCTGCCTGCGCCAGTTCGGCGATCCGCGCGCGCATGGCCGATTCCGTCCGGGCCTCATCCGCCCCCTGCAGATCGATCGTGCAGCAGCCGTGCGCCGTCGCTTCCACCCGCGGCGAGAGGGTGAATGCCGCCGCGAGCAAAAGCCGCTGCGCCTCGGTCTCCGCTTCCGGCCGGCGCGTCTTCAGGACAATTCCCCGGCAGCGCGCCATCGCGAGCGTGGCGGCGAAGCCCGGCTCGACACCTTTCGCCTCCGGCGAAACCTCCGTGATGACCGCCTTGCGGCCCTCGCCGGCGATCAGCGCCACCGGCCGGCCGGCGAGCGCAGGCTCGCTCCGCCGCAGCGCGTGCAGCGCAAAATCCGGCACGAGGAGCACGGCGTAGTTCATCCCGCCAGTTCCTCCGCGGAGGCGACCGCCTGGCCGCGCATGATTTCAACCGTGAGCTGCGCCGCGACCTCCGCCTGCGTCAGGCGGCGTGCGGCCAGCCCATGCGGCGTGCGCAAGGCCAGCCGCCACGGCACCGCCGGCACCAGGGCAAAGGACGTCTGCACGAGCACCGCCGCCGGATGGTTCTCCGCCGCGCGCTGCAACCGGTACCAAGCGGTCGCCGGCTGGCGGCGCAGGACGCGCTCGGCGATTCCACGCAGATCGATCGCGATCACGGCGTAATTCCCGTCGCGCACGAGCATATCGGCCGCCGCCAGCGTCTCCGCCAGATCTTTTGCCCGCACCCAGACGAGGTGGCGGAGCGCATCCATCGGCATCGCCTCTGGGGCAAACCCGTCCGCTCCGTCGATCAGTGCCACCCGTTGCCGCGCCGCGCGGGTGGCGGCCAGCAGCCGCGCCAGGACCAGCTGCCCGCCGCTGCCCGCGGCGGAAACTAGTTCGGTCAGCCGCCCCGCCGGCAGCCCGCTGCCCAGCGCCGCATCGAGCGCCGGCACCCCGGTGGGCACGCCCGGCCCGGATTTTGGGGCCGCGGCCGGAAACCGCGCGGCCAGAAGCGTCCGCAAAGCGGCAAAATTGGCGGGAGAGGCGGGCACGACGGTTTCAAGCGATGGTTTGGCGGATGACCCCGACGAGCACGCCCTGCGCCTCCAGTTTTTGCGGAACGATGTCGGGATAGCGGGGATTGGCCGCGCGCAGGAGGGTTTTCCCTTTTTCGCGCAGCAGCCGCTTCAACGTGACTTCGGTCTCGTCCACCAGGGCGGCAATGATGTCGCCGATGCGCGGCTCGCGCCGCACCATCAGGGCGAGGTCGCCGTGGAGGATGCCGGCGCCGACCATGGAATCGCCCGTCACGCGCAGCCCCCAGAAATGATCCGGCCGGGCATGGCGGATGCCGAAAATCCGCGGATCGATCCAGACCTCCTCCAGCGGCTCCTGCTCGCGCAGCGCCGGCCGGCCGGCGGGGATTTCGCCGAAAACCGGCAGGGCAAAAAGCTGGGCCTGCACCGCCGTCGCCTTAAAACCCCACTTGCCGTCGGCCAGCTTTTCCAGCTGACCCTTCTGCGCCAGGGCCTGCAAGTGGCCGGCGGCAGCGGGCTGGCTGAATTTCAGCCGGCGGGCGATCTCGCGAGTGGAGGGCGGCACGCCCTGGACCCGCTGGTATTCGCGGACAAAATCCAGCACCTCTTCCTGTCGTTCGGTCAGCATGGGTTATCGGTTGATAACCTTATCAAGTGACAACGGCCGCCCGAGGCAAGTGAAAATCAAACGCCCGGCTTTCGGCGCCGGCCGCCCTCTCCCCTGCTCCGGCCGCCTTATTGGCCGGCGGGTTTGCGGCCTGCCCGGCCGCTCACAGGCAACGAATGGCTTCCCGGCGCGCCGGCGGAAATTCATGCTCCGGCCAGCGCAGCTCGCGGCCATAGCCCAGCGACCAGACGAGTTTCACCGCCTTCGTCCGGGATATCCTCGGATTGGCCGCTTCAATTTGCTTTATCGCCGAAATCATCCGTCCGCGCCTCGCCAGTTCGGCGGCTTTTTCCAATCCCAGAATCTTGCCGGGTTCGGACCGCTGGTGGGGCACGGCCTCGTCATCAACCGCGGCTGGAAATCTTGTGTCTCGCTCGATCAGCATGGCAGCACTCTTTTCTCCGGCGAGCATAGCCATGCATTGTGGCAATGCCGTGGCGGCTGAATGACGAAATGGCAACAAGCAGCCTGGTGATTGAACCGCCGCAGATGAAAATCGTGGAAACAGGCCCACCGGGCCCATTTCGCCGGCTCGCCGGTCATTTTACTTTAACCGGGGCCGCACCGCCGATTTCCGCCGGCCGGCGATGGGAAGCTGCTTTCTTGGGGAGAAACCGGCTCTCATAGAACGTGTAGGAGACCCAGGCCAGCGCCACCGTCAGCACCGCGCTCGCGCCCGTATACCACGTGTGGTGGGGAACCAGCCAATAGCCAAAATGCAGCATGGGGACATGGAACAAATAAATCCCATAGGATATGCGCCCACCGAGGCGCAACCACTCCCAGCGAAAAACGGCGGCGAGCGGGCCGGTCTTGTTGACCAGCAAAAAGGCGACAAGCGCACCGTAAAAGAGCGCATCGAACAGATAATTGAATTGATAGGGATCGGCGCTTCCCCAGCCGGCCAGCCAGGCCAGTGAACCGGTCAGAACGATGCCCGCGACACCGAACCGTCGAACCATTGTTCGGAACCGTTCATTGGCCTCAGCCCAGCTCAGCAGTGCGCCGATCAACAAGGCGTCGCCCCGCCAGGGCAGCAAAAGGTAGGACTGCAGCCATCGATGCGGCCGGGACGGGAGAATATGATTCTGGATTTCGGTGTTGAAGGTGCGGCAGAGCAGAGCCAGCAAAATCCCAGCAAGGCATGCCCAGGGCAGCCGGCGCAAGGGGATTACCTTGGCCAACCACGGTGCGAGCGCGTAAAACTGCATTTCGATGGCGACCGACCACGTCACCGCGAGAAAAAAACCGCCCCACACGCCGGCCAGAACCATATAATAGTTCTGCGTAAAGGTCAGGTAGGGCCAGAGCGGCAATGGCCGCTGAAACAGGCTCATCAGCGCGGGAACGGAAACCAGGGAGGTGGAGCGGCAGAGCAGATACACGCCGATCATCAAGAGATAGAGCGGCACAATGCGACGCACCCGGTTGAGATAAAAGGCCGGCGTCGAAATCCGCCGCTCGGGACCGGCCCAGAGCTGGCGGCTGATCAGGTAGCCGGACAGGACGAAAAAGAGGTCCACTCCGCTCCAGGTCAGACGCAAGGGCACCGTCAGCAGCGGGTGGATTCCGGCCGCCCACGCATCGGTTTGGATTCCGGCATAGTGCCAGAATACCACCATGATCACGGCCAGGCCCCGGGCGCCATCCAGTTCCAGATGGCGCCCCAATTTTTCAACACTGCTCGCAGAAGGGCCCGGCACCGCCCCCGTAAATGTCCCTCGATCTCAAGTTAGTCCAGTGTGCAATAGCCGGCGGTCTCGCATCCCTGCCGAGTTTGATTCCGGTTACCGGACAAGCCAGGCACTCGACCGAATTGAACCACAGAACCGTAAGAACCTTAACCACAGAGGACACAGAGATCACAAAGACAAACTGCCAAAACGGAAACGCCGCTCTACGTCCAATTCAACATAGCCAGCCTGAGTCGCGTTTCTGAGCCGGTTCGTTGCGAATGTCGTCCCTTGAATGCGGACGGCGCTAGCAGGGTTGCCGAGCAACAGCCGATGGAGGGGTGGGACCTTTGGTTGAAGCGTTGTGGATCGTAAGTCGCAAGCCCGACAGCCTCTGCGATGAGAAGCTTGGTCTGGCGTTAATTTTCAAAAGCTTGGCATGAGCCCGGCTATTGGTTGCCGCTTTCTCGTTCAAGTGCCTATTTTTTATTCAGCGTTGGCATGCAGGCATCGCCGTCGCTATTGGTTGCCGCTATCAAATTTCACTATCAGTCAATTCGATAAAGGCATCTGTATGGTAGCCTATGTATATTTTCCCAGTATTAGCATCGGCTATAACACAGTGTTCCTTCATATTAGAAATTTCACCTAAAAACAAATACGCTCTATTACGACGAAGTTTCTTGTCATTAACAGTCTGATGTGGAACCCATTTTACTAAACTTAACGGCTTTAGTTTTCTTTTCATAATGAAATTATTCAGGCATTTAGCTGGCCAGTCTCGTCCCTTTTAGGAACCCATACCTTCCTGAAATGGCCTTTAGCAAGAGGACAGCCATTCTCATCATAAGGCACATCTATCCAACGGCCATCAGGTCCATTGAGTCGTTCATTATATTGCTTTTTATATGCTTCCCAATCAAGTAGCACCCCAAAGACAGAAAGAGCTTCTCCAGCCCCTCCAGCACCACGAACTTTATCAAATAACTCGTTAAGCTTAGGGAGAGCTTTTCTGCCAATGCTATCAACTATTTTACCTGTCGTTTTATTGTATAATGTGCCTTCAGTATCTACTACTAAATTTTTGTCGTAAATATGTCCATGAGGGCTGCTTGGCCATGGATCAACATCATTTTTATGCACCTGAATGACATACCCACTAATTTTCCCCGTAACTAGACCCAGTGGATCAATATTATTAACTGGGTCATTTTCAACGAACTGGTATACGTTGATGCCGCCAGCTTCGCCGATGGTATCCCTTGTCAACCAGCGGTCCAGATTTGGGTCGTAAGCGCGCGTGAGCGTAAAGGAAAGCCCGCTCGGTTGATGGTAGTACATCCCTTGGAAGCCAAAGTCGGCCAGGTCCGTGCATGAAACAAGCGCCCGTCGGCCAAAGGGGTCGTAATCGTAGCGAGCAACCAGGCTGCCTGCGCTGTTGGTCATTTCCCGCACGCTGCCTAGATGGTCACGAGTAAAATAATAATTGGTCCCGCCGATCTGTTCACCCTGGTCATAGAAGCGTTTGGTGACGTTGTTGCTGGCGTCTCTTTCTTCGCACGGCTGGGCGTCGCCGGGGCACCAGACCCATTGCTTGGTGATATTGCCATTGGCGTCCTTCTGCTGAATCCGGTGGCCAAGGCCGTCATAGGCAAACTGCACCGTGCCTGAGGAGTTGGTAACGGAGATCAACCGATTTTCTGCGTCATAGCCGTACGTCTGGCTGGCGCCGTTGTTCGTCATGGCCCCGTCAAGATCGTAGGTCAGCGTGCGGTTCACCCCATTGTTGGCGACGGTGACTTGATTTTGAAGCGCAGAGGGCACGGAGACCAGCTTGCCAAAGCAAAAATACGGCTC
>DASRHD010000020.1:0-5040 GCA_035650695.1 Opitutaceae bacterium | reverse complement strand
CCTGCTCGACGGCGTGCACGTGCCGCATTTCAGCTACGTGGGCGATTCCATTTTGGGCAACGGCGCCCATCTCGGCGCCGGCGCGATCCTCTCCAATTTTCGTCTCGACCAGAAACCCGTTGTTCTCCGGCTCGCCGATCGCAACGTCGAAACCGGCTTGCGCAAATTCGGCGCCATCCTCGGCGACCGGGCCGAGGTCGGCTGCAACGCCGTGCTCCAGCCCGGCACGCTCCTCGGTCCGCGCTCGCTCGTCATGCCCGCCATCGCCTTCGGCGGCTATCTTCCGCCCGCGACCATCGCCCGCGCCCGCATCCAGGTTGCCATCCTGCCCCGCCGGGATTGAGGCCAGCGGACGCATTTTTCTCCTGACTTTCGGCCCCCGGTCGCTGAAACCTTTGCGAATGCGCATACTCACCGGCATCACCCCTTCGGGCACGCTGCATATCGGCAATTATTTCGGCGCGATGCGTCCGGCCATCGAGCTGCAGGCGCGCGGCGAGGCCTATTATTTCATCGCCGACTACCATTCCATGACGGCGCTGACCGATGCCGACCGGCGCCGCCGCTTCACGCTGGAAATTGCCATCGACTGGCTGGCGTGCGGGCTCGATCCGAAAAAAGCCGTGTTCTGGCGCCAGAGCGACCTGCCGGAGGTCTGCGAGCTCACCTGGCTGCTCGGCTCCCTCGCGCCCATGGGCCTGCTCGAGCGCGCCCACAGCTACAAGGACAAGATTGCCAAGGGCATTTCGCCGAACTTCGGCATCTTTGCCTATCCCGTGCTCATGGCCGCCGACATCCTGCTCTACGACACGAACGTCGTGCCGGTGGGCAAGGACCAGAAACAGCACGTCGAAATGACGCGCGACATGGCCATCAAATTCAACCAGACCTACGGCGAGACCTTCGTCATTCCCGAACCTGACATCCGCGACGAGGTGGCCATCGTGCCCGGCCTCGACGGGCAGAAAATGAGCAAAAGCTACGGCAATACGATCGAGATTTTCGCCGATGAAAAAGTCGCGCGCAAAAAAATCATGGGCATCGTCATGGATTCGCGCACGCCGCAGGAACCCAAGCCCGACGCGGACAAGAATCTCGCCATCCAGCTGCTCAGGCTCCTGGCGCCGGCCGGCACGGCGCATGATTGCGAAGAGCGCCTGCGCGCCGGCGGGCTCGGCTACGGCGATCTGAAAAAGACCCTCTTCGAACACTACTGGAATTATTTCGCGCCTTACCGCGCCCGCCGGGCCGAACTGGCCGCCGCCCCGGGCTATATCCAAAGCGTCCTGCAAGACGGCGCCGAGCGGGCCCGCGCCGTGGCGGCCGGGGTGCTCAAGCGTGCACGCAAGGCCTGCGGGCTGGAGTGACCTAGACCACCGCCGGGCGCGGCACTTCGAGCGCGGCGATGGCGGTCATGATTTTTTCCGAAGCCCGCTGGTAGCGATCCTTGCCCGCGGTGGCGTCATCAAAAACCTCCGGCGGCAGCACCGGGCCGAAAGTGACGTGGAGCGGCGTACCCAGCCGCAGGCGGCCACTGCGGCCGAGCGCCTCGAACGAGCCGAAGATGCGCGCCGGCAATACCGGCACGCCGGCGCGGCAGGCAAAGAGGCCGACCCCCGGCTTGGCCGGCTGCAGGCGTCCGTCGCGGGAGCGGGTACTTTCCGGAAACATGATGATCGGGCGGCCGTCGCGCAGAGTCTGCAGCACCCGCTTGATCGCCGCCACGTCGGTGCCGCCATCGCGGTCCACCGGAATGGTGCCGACGGCGTCGAGCCACCACGCCGCCAGGCCCGGCTTCCACAACGTCTTGCGGGCGAAAAAGGCGAGCTGCCGCGGGATCTGGCAGCCGACGAACGGCGGATCGAGAAAGCTCGCATGGTTGGCGGCGAGAATAAAGCCGCCTCGGGCGGGAATGTATTCCTGGCCGGTGACCTCGCCGCGGAAAAACGCCTCATAAACGCAGCAGATCGCGAAATGGCAAATGCCATAGATCGGCGGCATTCCCAGATGGCCATCCCCCTTCATGCAATGCCCAGGCTGGCCGCAATCGGCGCGGCAATTTTCTCCACCACCTGCTCGAGGTTGAGATCCGTCGAATCAATCGCGATCGCGCCCGGCGGACAGGCGAGCGGCGCGTTTGGACGCGACAGGTCGAGGCGGTCGCGCTCCGCGATTTTATCCTGCCGGCCCTCGCGTGCGCGGCGACGGGCTCGCTCCGCCGGATCGGCTTGGAGAAAAAAGCGGAAGTCAGCGTCGGGGAAAATGACCGAGCCGATGTCGCGGCCTTCCATGACCAAACCGCGGAAGCCATGGGCGCGCGCCACCTCCACCTGACCCCTCTGGTAGGCCAGAAGCGCCGCCCGCAACTCCGGAACCGCCGCAAAATAAGATACGGCGGCGTTCACCTCCGCGCTGCGGATCTCGTCGCTCGTCATGGCCTGGCCGTTGATTTCCATCACCGCCAAACGGCCGTCGATTCGGGTGGTGAGGCGCAGCTGGGCCAGTGCCGCGCGCACCGCCGCCAAATCGCTGGCGGGTACGCCGCGCCGGAGTAACTCGGCGGTCAGCGCGCGGTAGAACGAGCCGGTGTCGACATGGAGCAAACGGAAACGCTCGCTCAGGGCGCGCGCGGTGGACGATTTGCCGGACGCCGCGCCGCCGTCGATGGCCACGAGGATGAATTTTTTGGAACTCACTGATGTGAGTTTTTCCAAACCTGCTCCAGCACGTCAAAAAAGTTCGGGAAGGTCTTCGCACAGCAGGCGGGGTTTTTGATCGCCAGCCAGGGCCGGCCGTTACCGAGCAAATCATGGCAGCCGAGGATGGCGAAACTCATGGCAAAGCGGTGATCGTTGTAGGTTTCAATCTCGATCATTCCCTCTGCAGCACGCTTTCGCAGTTCATTCAAATTCGGCGTGAGGGTAAGCGAGTCTTCCTCTTCGACGACATCCTGGCCGAGCTTTTTCAATTCACGCGCCGCGCCGGCGACGCGGTCGGTCTCCTGTTTTCGCGTGTGGGCAATGCCGGTGATTGTGGTCGTTCCTTCGAGCAGCGGTGAGATCGCCGCAAGCGTGAGAAACGTATCAGAGAACTCCCTGAAGTTTTCATTTAAGCCTCGACGCTTTTCATTGGGCGAAAATTCAACAGCGACATAACCCTTACCCTCATCAATCTTTTCGCCGATCATGCATAATACATCAATAAAACGTATATCCCCCTGTAATCCAACCTCTTTCCCATGTAATCCCGGAAGGTTTAAATTTCCACTAGTAATGAGTGGTAGTGTGAGAAAATAGCTAGCTGCACTTGCGTCTGGTTCAATGGAGTAATGCTTTTTCCCGAGGCGATAATTTCCACTGCGAATGGAAATAAGTTCCTTCGGTTTATATTCTCGCATGATGAGAATTCCAAAATCCTCCATTATCTTTGTGGTCATTCTAACAAATGGCCTACGCACTTCGCTCGATAGCTCGATAAAAACCCCAGAATGGGACAGTGGAGCGACCATCAATAGTGCAGATAAAAGTTGGCTGCTCTCACTCGAATCAATCTTTGCTTGGCTCAGTTCTTTGAGACCATGCGGATAGATTTCGAGTGGGAAAAAACCTTCTTCTTCAAGACAGCGAATTTCGGCGCCAAGCCGGCGCAGCGCGTCGATCAGCCCCTTCATCGGCCGCTTGCGCATCTGCGGAACGCCGTCGAGTTTGTAGACGCCGCGCGGAGCGGCGGCGCAGAGCGCGGTCAAAAAGCGCGCGGCTGTGCCGGCATTGCCGACGAAGAGTTCGGCTTTTTCATTCGGAATCTGTCCGCCGCGGCCCTCGACCGAGATCGTTTTTCCGGGCTGGTCTTCCTTGACGGTGAAGCCGAGGCGGCGGAGCGATTCGGCCATGATTTCGGTGTCTTCGCTGAAGAGCGCGCCGGTGAGCGTGACCGGCCCGTCGCAGAGCGCGGCGAGGAGCAGGGCGCGGTTGGTGATGCTCTTCGAACCGGGCAGGGTGACTTCGCCGCGGGCAGGCCGGGTAAACGGCTTGATCGGCAGGACGTCGGGCAGCGGCGTCATGGCGCGGGGCGGAATTGGTCGCGGTAGGCTTTGCCGCGTTCGAGGCGGGCGACCACGTCAAACCAGTCGCGGTTGGCGAGGGAGGCCTGCATGGCCTGCAACTCGTCCTGGAACTGGCGCAGGGCGCGGAGGATCTCGTCGCGATTTTGCTCGAGGATGGTGCGCCAGAGCTGCGGGTCGCTGGCGGCGATGCGGGTGGTGTCGCGCAGGCCGCCGCCGGCGAAATTGCGCCAGCCCGGATTTTTTTTGGCGAGAAAGGCGCAGAGGGTGGAGGCCAGGACCTGCGGAAGATGGCTAATGTGGGCGACGATTTCATCGTGCGCATCGGGATCGAGGGTGGAGACCTCGGCGCCGAGGTCATGCCAGAACTTGACCACGGTCTCGACCGCGGCCGGGTCGCTCTTGGGCAGCGGGGTGACGAAACAGGCGCGCTTGGCAAACAAGTCCGGGCTGGCGTGCTCCCAGCCGGTTTTTTCCGAACCGGCCATGGGATGGGCGCCGATGAAGCGGCTGTGCGGGCCGAGCGCGGCGTGGGCCTGGCGGCAAATCTCGCCCTTGACGCTGCCGACGTCGCTGACGATGGCGCCGGCGGCGAGGTGTGGGGCCACCAGCTGCACGAGTTCGACGGTCTTGTCCACCGGCGTGGCGATGACGACAAGGTTGGCTCCGCCGACAGCGGCTTCCGGCGTGTCGGCCACGGCATCGCACCAAGGCTGGTTCTGCAGCTTCAGCCGCGACTCCGGCCGGCGCGACCAGACGACGATGCGCCGGGCGAGGCCGCGCGTGCGAGCGGCCTTGGCCACGGAGCCGCCGAGCAGGCCCGGCGCGAGAATGGTGAGTTGAGCAAGCACGCCCCAGTGCAAAGGCCAAAGGCGACGCGGTGTCGAGCACATCACGGCGCGGTCAGGCGCCGCCGAGATCCACAATCCGGGCGAATTCCGCCGGCGCGAGCTTGATCACGGAGAGGCGGCCCTGGCGGA
>DASRHD010000019.1:0-3057 GCA_035650695.1 Opitutaceae bacterium | reverse complement strand
CGTTTTCCCGCCCGTCGGCTTCATTCCGGGAAAAAGGTTCGATTCCCTCGCGGAGGCGCAAACTACGGAAGACCGATTTTCGAAAGGATGGCGCTGAGCTGCTGGCATTCCACGTCGGTTAGATGCCGGGTGAAGTGCTCGACAATGCCCTGACGGTAGATCGGCCAAGCCCTGACCAACGCTCGTCGGCCTTGCGCCGTCACCTCGACCTCCAGACCGCGCAGATCCCCCGGGCACGATTTTTTTTCCACCAGACCGGCCTTGGCCAGGGCATCCACGCAGCGAGAGAGTGCGCTTCGCGACAAAACCACGTTTTCCTGGAGGTCACGAAATCGTAAGCGGCCTGCTTCGGACTTCTTTAGCGTCCAAAGAACATCGTACCAAGTGAGCGAAATTTTTCCGGCCCGAAGCAGACGCCGCTCAATTGCCTCGGTCGCCCGATCATGGGCGTTCAACAAGGCCTTCCACGCCCGGAGCCCTTCGTCGGTCAGATTACTTGGCACGAAGTTTGTCTATTTGCGCTTGCAACAAAAGCAAGAGGTAGTTTGTTGCATTTGCAACAAAATCACCACCTCCTTCAAAACGATGAATTTATTTCGCCCCAACACTCCCATGAAGCCACCCTCTTCAGCCCCGCTCCGTTCCATCCTCTTCGGCGGTCTTGCCGCGGGGATTCTGGATGCCATCGACGCCTTGATCGCATTCAAGTGGGTGCTCGGTTTCGATCCAATCCCCATTTACCAATTCGTCGCGAGCGGCATACTCGGCCCAAAGGCGTTTCAGGGCGGTCTCGCGACGGCCGGCCTCGGCTTAGCCATCCACTTCCTGATCGCGTTCACGGCTGCGGCCGTGTTCACTTATGCATATCGCAGGTGGCATGGAATACGGCGCCACGCTGTCGTGAGCGGCCTGGTTTTTGGCGTCTGCGTCTATGCATTCATGAATTATGTCGTAATTCCACTGTCCGCCATTCCCAGTTCGCCGTTTTCTCTACCGCTATTCCTCAATGGCATCATCGGCCACGCGCTTTTTGTCGGGCTGCCGATTGCCTTATTTTCCGCCTCTATCAAGCCACAGCCTCCCGCCTTCTCCGCGTGAGGCCGGCCGCGCCCATTGGCAACCTAACTTCGATCGATGCTTAGGTCTCCTCTTGGCAAAGACTGAAATGGTGCTCAGGAAGGGACTCGAACCCTTACGCCTTACGGCACACGCCCCTCAAACGTGTGTGTCTACCAATTCCACCACCTGAGCGTTTCCAGAGGAAGGGGCACTAAGAGCCATCGTCCGCGGCTTGTCCAGCCCGGAAGTGATCCGGCGAAAAAAGGGCTTGTGAAGGCCAGCCGCCGGCCAAATCTCGTACCCCCGGCCATGACGCCTCTCGATGACATTCTCCGCGCCCTGCTCACCTCCTACGAGACGGACGGAGGCATCAATCACCTCGATGGGACCAACCTTCCCTCCCAGGATTCCATCAAGCAGCTGGCGGTGGATTGCATGCATCTGCTCTTTCCGGGCTATTTCGACGAACGCGGTCTGACGAAAAAGGAGGTGCCCGGACATGTCGGGCGGCTGCTCCGACGTTTCGAGACCCGCCTCGCCTCGGAGACGGAAAAAAGCCTGCGCTTCGCCTGCCTCGCCAATCCCGAGCGCCGGGCCCGCGAGCTGACCGACACCGCCCTCGCCCGTTTCCCCGAACTGCGCAAACTCATTCAGACCGACGTGGCCGCCGCCTTTAGCGGCGATCCGGCGGCGCGCAGCGTCGAGGAGATCATCGTCGCCTACCCCTGCGTGCTGGTGATCTCGCTCCAGCGCTTCGCCCACGTGCTCTACCAGCTCGGGGTGCCGCTGGTCCCGCGCATGCTCACCGAATTTGCCCACGAACGCACCGGCTGCGACATCCACCCCGGAGCGGAAATCGGCTCGCATTTTTTCATCGATCACTGCACCGGCGTGGTCATCGGCGAAACCGCCCATCTCGGCCACCACGTCAAGCTCTACCAAGGCGTCACCCTTGGGGCGAAATCCTTCGAACTCGATCCGGAGGGCAACCCGATCAAGGGCGTGAAGCGGCATCCTGACATCGAAGACCATGTGACGATCTACGCCCACGCCACCATTCTCGGCGGCGACACCCGCGTCGGCGCGCACTCCGTTGTCGGCTCCAGCGTCTGGCTCCTCCAGAGCGTGCCACCGCATAGTGTGGTTTATTTCAAGGGCGAAAATCTCGTCATCCGCACCCGGCAAAAAGACGAAAGCGTGGTCGAGACGAGCAAGCCGAAGGATTTTGGCGACTGGGAAATCTGAGCGTTGGCCCCGGTCGCGGCGCGCGGTTCAGTTGCGCCGCTGCCCGTCGGCCAGCGCCCGCGCGAGGTCGCGGGCAAAAAACGGTCCGCGGTAAATCATGCCGGTGTAGATCTGGACCAGGGTGGCGCCGGCATCGAGTTTCTCCCCTGCCGTCGAGGCGTCGCTGATTCCGCCCACCCCGATGATGGGCAGCCGTCCCCCCATGGCCAGGGCGATGTAACGGATGATTTGGGTCGAGCGCTGGTTGAGCGGCCGCCCGCTCAGCCCGCCCGCCTCCTCGACGCGGGAAAACGCCCCCGGCCGCTCCAACGTGGTGTTGGTGGCGATGATGCCGTCGAGGCCGTACTCGGCAATGGTCTCGAGCACGGCGTCGATCTCCTGAAAGGAGAGATCCGGCGCGATCTTGAGCAGCAGCGGTTTTTTCGCCCGCCCGGGCTGCGCGGCGCGGGCGCGATTGGCGGCGGTCAGCGCCGCGAGCAGCTCGCGCAGGCGCTCCTCATCCTGCAGTTTGCGCAGATCGGGGGTGTTGGGGCTGCTGACATTGATCGCGAGGTAGTCCGCGTGATCGGCGAGGAGCGCAAAACTCCCCAGATAGTCAGCCACCGCCTGGTCGAGCGGCGCGGCTTTGGACTTGCCCAGGTTGATCCCCACCGGAATCCGCCGCCGCCCCGGCCCGGGTTGCCGCGCCAGATGCGCGGCGATCTTCTCCGCGCCGTGATTGTTGAAACCCATGCGGTTGATGACCGCCTCCTC
>DASRHD010000018.1:0-9537 GCA_035650695.1 Opitutaceae bacterium | reverse complement strand
CGCAACCGGCGGGCCTCTCCGAGCAGCCAAAGATACGAGCGCTCCATTCCCCGGACATTAAAGGACATGCCGGACTGAACGATCCGGTAGCTCACCAGGACCCGGGGAACGACGCAAACATCGTAGCGATTGGCCACGCGGAGGCACAGCTCCCAATCCTCACACCCCTGGACTCCGCCCTGCTCTTCGCGCGTCGCATAACCGCCGACGAGCTTGAGCGCGTCCGCCCGAAAAAGCGGCACACTCGCATTGTGGAGGAAGTTGCCGATGAGCAACGCGCCGAAGACGCCGCCCGAGGCCGAGCACCTCGGTTGTATTCCGGTCATGCGGCCATGTTCGTTGATCGTCCGCACCCAGCAGTAGGCGAAACCTGCCCGCGGCCCCCAAAGCTCCATTTCTGCCACTTGGGCAGTGATCTTGTCCGGATCCCACAAATCGTCGGCGTCGAGCGGGGCGATATACCGGCCCCGGGCGGCGGCGATCCCGGTATTCCGCGCCGCCCCCACCCCGGCATTGGCCTGCTGGATCAGGCGAATGCGCGGATCTCGCTCCGACCAGCCTCTCACCAATTCGGCGGTCGCGTCCGTCGAGCCATCGTCGACGACGATAATTTCGAGCGGGTTGTACCGTTGGGCGACCGCTGAAGCGAGCGTTTCGTCGAGATACCCGACGGCGTTGTGGGCGGCGATGACGATGGAGACAAGTGACCCCATTCGGGGCCCCGCAGACCGAGGAATCATTGGATGGTTCCTTGGTGGACCGCGGCTCCACCACCTCAGGGCGGAGCCGCGACGAAATAACTCAACAGGACGCGGTCACGCGGCATCTTTTGCCCGCAAATCGCATTTTTTCTCCGCAAGGAGAGTCGCCGACCCGCGAAGTGCATGACGGGGTTCTTTTCCGACTTTATTGCGAAATAATTTCCACATAGTCCACCATCGCCCAATTGCGATTGGCGGTGATCTGCAGGGTGTGCATTCCCGCGGACAACGGAACGGCCGCATTCGACAGGGTACCCCAATAAGTGCCGGGGTAATAAAGATCCGCCGGCGAAAGCGTCGTTGCGTCTCCGCTTAAGACCAGCGGATTCCCATCGAGCGTGAAGTAATATCCGTAAGGCCAAAAATCGGTCTGGCCGCCCCCGTCTCCGGCCCGGACCCGGACGTTGATGCGATAGGTTCCGAAACCGCTTAAAAAGCTTACCCGGATCGCATCACCGGCGTCAAAAAGCCGAACGAATTGCCTTCCACTCGCATTGGGGTCACTCGCGGCGCCGACCGTCCCGCGGGTGTTCAAATCGGTGATCACGGTCAATGGACTTTCGGCTTCAAAGCGGGTGGTGACCGATCCGGCCGGCAACGGCGGTGTGGAAGAAACGCCCTGACCGCTGACGACACGCAGGCGGATAAAGAGATGCGGTGGCCCGCTGTCTGTTGCCTGCTCAGTGTCCAAGCCGTTGTTCACGCCCAGGTCGATCTGGGGCAATGCCGTCCACAGCACCTGGTCGTTCGACACCTCGACGGCATACGTGACGTCGGTGAGCCCGACCGGCCGGGAGTAGTTGAGTTGCGGTTCGCCGCCGGCAGTGGAAATTTGCACTCCGTTGCCCGTCGCCGCCGTCCACGGGTCCAAGCCGAGGGCATACTTGAAGAGATTCGAAAGGCCGTCGCCGGCCGGAGTGGCTGACCAGCCTGACACAGTCGCGTCAGCGACCTGGTCGGTGCTGAAATGAATTTGCTGCCATCCGGCAAAGGTCACGGGCGGCGGCGGCGGCACAAACGGGTCCACCTCGATGTAGTCCAGCGCCGCCCACAAGTGATTCGAAGTGAGGTTCAAGGTATGCTCGCCCGCATTCAGCGTGACCGCGCCGCTGTACATCGTACCCCAATAGACGGTGCCCATCGAGTTATCCACCGGGGACAGCGTGGACGGATCGCCCGTCATGGCGAAGCTGCTCCCATCCAAGTTGAAAGAATAACCGTCGGGCCAATAGGAGGTGCCCAACGGAACATTGGAGTCGCCCGCGCGGAGCCGGACTCCCAGGCGGTAGGTACCGGCTACCGGAACGTTGAACGGAATCTGGACGGCATCGCCGGGGTCAAAAAGGCTGACCACCGACTGCCGGCTGGCGAGCGCGGCATAGACGACGCCAACGTTCCCGCGCTTGCCGATATTGGTGAGGATCGTCATGGCCGATTCCGCTTCGATGGGCGTGCCGGTGCCCGGAACATAATCCGGCCCGAGCGTCGTCACCGTCACGGTGTTGGAAAAAACCGATCCGACGGCGTTGAAGACGCGCACCCGGTAGGAATAAACCGTGGAGGGAACGAGTCCGGTACTGGTGCAAAAATCCACGTCCGGCCCGAAAGACGCTATCGCCTCCCAGGCGCCGTCGGGTTCGTTGCGCCGCTGCAGCTCAAACCCGTCTTCCTGCTCGCACGGCAGATTGCCATAATCGGTCCAGGAAAGATCGGCCTCCGCATTGGTCACCGCGGTGGAGGTCAGAACCGGAACGGGAGGAGCCAGGGTCGGGGCGGGCTGGCCCTGGGTGTTCCGGCCGATCGCTCCGAAGGGAATCGGTTGCGAGCCGGTGACGGGCGCCTGGATCTGCGCTGGTCGCAGCCGGCGATCGAGGGCCGTCGCCTCGTCAAAAAGCGGAGCGATCGCCGGATTATTGTTTGCCATCGAAGCGTAGACTTCAAACACCCCCGTGCCGGAAACATCGGTCGAGACCAGCCAATTGGTGTTGGCCCAGCCGGCATTGGAGTTGAAGACACAACCTTGTGGGTTGCGCCACAAACCGGTCTCGATTTGCGTCCAGGAATTGGGAATCGCGGCGCAAGCCGGATAAGCGGAGGCCCAGGGGTCCTGCTGGTATTGGATTCCCTCGGCCGCGAGGCGTTCCAGAAGGTTCCAGGAGCTTCCGGAGACATTGGAAACCTCCGGCCGGGCATAATCGCCGTTGTAATGCGCCATGCCGCACCCGGCGATGATGTTATTTGTCATTATATTGTCGCGGCCGCCTCCGCAGAAGATGGCGCCGCCGGAAACGTCATAAAATACGTTGCTGGTGACCGTCGCGCTGCTCATCAGGTCGTCGAGATAGACGCCACTCGTCCCATATCCGGGCTGACTGGAGGCGATGTGATGAAGATAATTGAATTGAATCCGGTTGCCCCGATAACCCCAGTCGCGGCCGGAATAGATGGCGCCCGAATCGCTCGTCAGCAAACAGACGTGTCTGACTTCATTATATTGAATGACCTGATTATTGCCGGCAAAGAGGATCGCCAGATGCGGGATCTCATCGATGAGATTGTTTGCCGCGAGATTGCCGCAGCCGCCGAAAAAATTGATTCCCGGATGGCAGCCCCAGTTGATCCGGGCGATCTGATGAATGCGGCAATTCGTCACGTAGTTGTTCCCCGCCGTAAGGGAGGCGCGAACTCCTCCCGCGATCCTGACGCCGTCCTCCCCGCAATCCACGATCTCGCACTGATCAAGCCCGTTGTTGGAGCCCAGAATCTGCGCTGCATACTCGCCGCCGTTGCGGAAGCGGCAGCGCTCCACGCGGATATAATCGCCGGCGTTGATCATGAGCAGAGGCCCGCGTGAGACTTCAAAATTCAGGTCGGAAAGGATGATATACTCCGCCCCGTCAAACCGGACGACACTCGGCTCCATCATGCTCACCTGGAGAGAAAGGCCGGCAATGGGACCGGGCGGCCAAAAATAGAGGATGCCCGTGCCGCGATCGATATAGTATTCGCCAGGCTGGTCGATCTCCTCCAACAAGTTGTAGGCGTAAAAGGGCCGGCCGGCGGCGGGGACGAACTGCCCGGACGCGTTTTGAAAGGTGATCGACTGCGCCGCCGTATCGATACTTGTCACCGGCACATGATAATCGGCAAAAGTGTTCGCCCAAAAACCGTGCAGCCAGACATTCTGCGCCTGCGCCCACCGGCTCGGGCGCGTGCCGGCATAGGTGATTTGACTCGATGACGGCGCCGAAACCGTGCTGGCGAAGGGCTGGTCGGCATTGGGCCAGCGCGCCAGTGTCATGGGCCGGTCGTTGCAGAAGAGCTCCATTGGCGCGACCGTATTCGTCAAATAGCCGCCGGCCTTGATCGTACCGTAATCGGTGATGCCATGCGCGGCGAGACTGACGGAATAAACGTTTCCTTGCGCGCTCGGGTCGAGCCGCAACCAGACCGGGGAGCTGCTGTCCACCGGGGCAAACCAGGACGGATCCAGCTTCAAGCCGCCCGTGATATAGACCTGTTGTCCCGGCTCGGCGAGGTAGACGATCGGGCAGGCCGCCGTTCCCGAGTCCTGCGATTCGAACTGCAGAGAGGCGGACTGGTTATAGGTTCCGGCAGCCAGCCAGACATAGATTCCGCCGGAGGGCAGACCGCTCTTGCTCTTAAGAGCGCGGATGGCGTCCCGCGCGCCCGTGATGGTGGCAAACGGCGCCGAAATCGTGCCCGGATTCGCGTCACTTCCCATCGTCGAGACAAAATAATTGAGCGCCGACAGGCGGACGGTCGCAGCAAAATAAATCAGCACGAGCGATAGGCATCTTGTCGCGAAGAATAAATTGAAATAGATAAGGCGATCACGTTTTATATACATGACCTTCCCTTTATCGGCCGTAACTTAATTTAGTACGGCGCTTTTCTATAATAATTTGCTCTTTGTTTGCCTATATATTCATGAGTGAATTCCTCTATTGCAGCCTGGTCAAATTTCCGATTTTTGCCGCTAAGCCCCTCTAGGGGCGCGAGAAGGGCGTCACCTCGAGGTAATCAACCATCGCCCAGGTCCTCTGCGAGGTCACCTCGATCGAATGACGGCCGGCGGACAACGGGATCGGTTCGCTGTACATCATGCCCCAATAAGTTGTGCCGTGGGATGAATCGATTTCCGACACCGTGGAAGGGTCGCCCGTCAACTCGATCTCATTGCCATCGAGACTGAAGCCATAGCCGTCCGGCCAATATGACGTTCCGATCGGCAGGTTGGAATCGCCGGAGCGCACTCGTAGACCGAGGCGGTAGGTTCCCGGTTCTGGAACACTGAAGTTGATCCGAACCGCGTCGCCGGGATTGAAAAGGCTGATGCATTTTCCGCCGCTTGCGAGTTTGCTGGCGACCACTCCGACGGCTCCCCTTACACCCAAGCCGGAAAGCACGGTCATGGCGGTTTCGGCCTCGATCCGCATGCCGCGGCCGGTGTGAGGGACCGGCGGTCGCGTCGCAGTAGACAATGGACTGGAAAAAGCTGAACCGGCGGCGTTAAAGGCCCGCACCCTGAACAAATAGGCTTTTGCCGGCGCCAGACCGGTGACCGTGACGAAATCGGAATCCGGCCCAAAAGAGTCGATCATTCGCCACGAACCGTCCTTTGCATCGCCCAACTGGAGCTCGAAGCCCGACTCCTGGTTGCTCGGCAGATTTCCATAATCCGTCCATTGTAGATCGATCGTCGAGGGGGTGATGTTTGCGACGGTCAGAATCGGTGCGGGTGGAACATCGGTTGCGGGGGCGTGATCGAGGATCGGTCCGATCGAAGCAAAAGGGATCGGCTGAAATCCTTTGGCCGGCGCCGCCAACCGGCCGGGCCGGCGGGCACGATCAAGGCTCGCCGTCTCGTCGAAAAGCGGCGGTTCGTTCGGATGGTTGTCGGCGATGGACGCGTAGACGGAAAAAATTCCCGTATGGGAGACGTCTGACTCGATCATCCAATGGGCGTTGGCCCAGCCGACATTGTCGGAAAACACGCAATCCTGTGGGTTGCGCCACAGGCCCTTTTCGATCTTTTCCCAGGAGTCGGGAATGGCCTTGCACGCGGGATAAGCGGAAGCCCACGGCTCCTTCTGATATTGGATTCCGTCCACGGCCAGCCGCTCAAGCAGGTTCCAGGAGCTGCCGTGCGCCCGGCTGACCTGATTGCGGGCATAGTCTCCATTGTAATGCGCGATGCCGCAGGCCGCGATGATGTTATTGCGCATGATATTGTCGCGACCTCCGCCGCAAAAAATGGCGGTGTCTTTTATCCGGTAGAACACGTTGCCGAAAACGGTCGCGCCGCTCATCAAATCGTCCAGGTATACTCCCTCCGCGCCGATGCCCGCCTGATTGGACTGGATATGATGGATGAAATTATAGCGGATAATGTTGCCGCGATAGCCCCAATCGCGTCCGGCATAAACCGCGCCGCAATCGCTGGTGAGAAGGCAGGCCCGACGGATTTCATTGTATTCGATGAGGTGATTGTTGCCGGCGATCAGGACCGCCACATGAGGCACCTCGTCGATCAGATTGTGCGAAGCCACGTTCCCGCAGCCGCCGATAAAATTGATCGCCGGGTGTTCCGTCCATGTGATCCGGGCGATCTGATGAATGCGGCAGTTGGTGACGAAATTGCCTCCGGCGGTGAGACTGGCGCGGTCGCCTCCGCCCAGCCGGATGCCATCTCCGCCGCAATCGACAACTTCGCACCGGTCGAGGCCGTTGGCCGAGCCTTTAATTTCCGCGGCAAACTCCCCGGCATCGCGTAGCCGGCAACCGCTGACGAGGTCGTGGCTTCCGCTCTTGATCGTGAAAAGCGGTCCTCGCGAGACTTCCAGCGTGAGGTTGCGAAAGGTCAGGTACGAAGCTCCTTCGATTCGCACCAGGCTATCCTCGAGCAGACTGACCTGGGCGGGAGTGCGCGCGAGCGGCGCAGGCGGCCAAAAGTATAGAATGCCGGTCGATCGATCGAGGTAGTATTCGCCGGGCTGATCAAGTTCCTCCAGCAGGTTGTAGGCGTAATACGGGCGCTTGGCGCCGGTTCCGAATTGGGCCGGAGGCTGGGCGAATGAAATCGTTTTGTCCGCCGCATCAATCGCCGCCACTTTGACGTGAAAATCCGCCCATGTGGTGTTCCAAAAACCGTGCAACCAGACGTCCTCAGCGTGCGTCCAACGGAGCGGCCGCGACCCGCCATAAACGATCCGGGTCTTCGACCGCGCCCTGACCGTACGGGCCAACGGCTGATCGGCGTTCGGCCAGCGGGCCAGCGTCATCGGCCGGCCGCCGAAAAAAAGTTCGAGTGGAGCGGGCTGGTTTATGCCGAAACCAACCGGTTTCAATGAACCAAAATCGGTGATGCCATGTTCCGAGAGCTTCACCGCCAAGACCTGGCCGCGCGCGGCCGGATCAAGGCGCGGCCACGCCGGCGATTTGTCCGTCACCGGCGCGAACCATCCCGCGTCCAGCGCGGCTCCGCCGGAGAGGATGGCGTGTTCGCCGGGGCACGAAGCATAAATAATCGGAGCCTTGGCGGTGCCGGAATCGCTTTCATCGAAGGCCAGCGAGCTCCACTGGCGGTAGCATCCCTCGTGCAACCAGACGGTGACCCCCCCGTCCGGAAGTCCGGCCCGCTGCTTGAGGGCTCGAATCGCGTCGCGCGCCCGGGCGACGGTGGCAAACGGCGCGGCCACGGTCCCGGAATTTTCGTCATTGCCCGCCGGCGAAACGTACAGATCGAGCGAGGCCACCGATGAGGATGCCAGCCCCAATGCGACGGCCGCAGCCAGCCCAATTTGTTTTATATTCGTAAATCGATAACGATGCCTAAATCTATTGAGGGTGGGCATAAAAAGCGCTGTGTCCCGGTGATTCGATAAGTTCTATCGTGTCGATGCAAGCGGGGTTCATTATAGTATTATCTAGGTGCAACACCTCACCTGGCCTCAAGCGCTGCACAACAAAGCGCATACCGCCATGCCTATTTGTACAATGTCCTCTCGACTACATAGCCTCGTCCGTGTTCTGCTGTGCATATCCATTTAACTGGATTCCATCATGGCCGCATCGCCGTTCTCAGCCTTAGCCAAGGCCGTCGCGTGGAAGACGGTGGCGGCGGCTATCGCCGTCGGGCGGAGGGTCTTTGTATTGTTAGGACAAATACAAAAGGTCGATACCATCATCTACAAGGCCGATCGCCTGGGCGACTGGCTGCTGGCCGGGCCGACCATGGAACGGATCGTCGACGCCGCCCGCGCCCGGGGCGGGACGGTGGTCATCTGGGCGGGGCGGGAGAGTGCGGCGCTGCGCGCCTGGCAGCCGCCGCATTGCCCCGTCGAGACCTTCGAGCTCGAGCCGCGCGGAGGACTGGCGAAACTGCGGCGCGCCCTGGCCGTGGCCCGGTTGTTGATCATATATGAAGCGCGCACTTTTGTTTGCCTGCGCCACTCTCCCGAGCCGGTGAGAAATTTTGTGATCGCCCACATCCGGGCGGCGGAGATCCATGCCATGTCCTGGTTGATTGCGCCCCGGCCACAGCGGGGGCTGCCGCATGAAATTTTCCGGCATTATAAGATCCTGGAAGGACTGGGGCTCGCACCGGAGGCAGGTGACGAATTGCTGCCGAAGCTGCATGGCCGCCGGGAAAGCCGGGCGGGCCGGGCCGTTCTTGCGCCCTACAGTTCGGCTCCGATAAAAGACTGGCTCGACGAGGGCTGGTGCGCGGTGGGGGCGGAGTTGCTGGCGCGAGGACTTCACCTTGAGCTCTGGGTCGGTCCGAATCAGACGGACCGCGCCTTGGCGCTCGCGCGAAAACTGGCCGGCGGGGCGGAGGAAGCGGCTCGTCGCGTCGCGGTTCGATCGGGCAGCATCGACGCGTTGGTCGATGCCATCGCCGCCGCGTCCGTCGTCCTCTCGGCCGACACTTTCGCCGCCCATCTCGCCACGGCGCTGGATGTGCCGATGGTCTGCGTGCTCGGAGGTGGACAGTACGGCGACTTTGCGCCCTGGCAGCGAAGCTCCCGGCAACACTGGATCACCCACCCCCTCCCCTGTTTTAACTGCGATTGGCGTTGCTCGCGATCGCGGGTCGAATGCCTCGAGGATATCTCCCCCACGGAGGTGATGAAAGGAATGGAAGCAGTCTTGCGAGGGGAACCGCAGGTTTCCGCTATATAAATTATATGAAGTCAAAAAATATGTTTTTCCTGCGATGGAAACCGGAAAGGGAGAATTCATGAGGCCGAAGTTTTGCGGGCTAATCCGTTTTGCGGCGAAGCGCGCACCTCACGACGCGGTTCCGTTTCCCGGCCTCCATGGTGGCCTGCGCCGGCTGTGAACATCGTCATCCTTAACGATGCGGCCCATGTTCGGGGAGGCGCCGATCGGGTGGCCTTCGACAGTGCGCGCGGTCTGGCGGCACGAGGGCACAAGGTTATCCTGTTCACCGCGTTCGGGCCGGTGTCTCCCGCCCTGTCGTCGCTTGCTCGTCTCACCGTCGTCTGCCTTGGCGGCACGTGGTTGCGCCAGGAGCGGGGCCTGCGCGCCGCGGGGCAAGGGATCTGGAACCGGTCGGCGGCGAACCGCCTGCGCGAGATCCTGGCCGCGCTCGATCCGAAGGAGACGGTGGTTCACTCCCATCTTTATTCCAGCGCGCTCTCGGCCTCGGTCCTGGATGCGTCGCTCACCGCCGGCTTTCCCACGGTGCTCACCCTCCATGACTACTTCATCACCTGTCCAAACGGCGCCT
>DASRHD010000017.1:0-9718 GCA_035650695.1 Opitutaceae bacterium | reverse complement strand
AGGCGCTGCTGCTTCTGCACCACCGGCAGGAACTCCACGAGATCGGTGGATTCGAAATGATAACCCATTCTTTCGTCCGGCACCTCGGGAAAAAAAGCGTTGGCCGACCCGGCGGTGTACTGGGCGAAGAGCTTCCCCTGCCGGTTATAAAGGGCGGCGGCGATGATGTGGGGATCCGCACTGAGGGCGGCGAGAGTGTCCCGGGCGTCCTCCGAGTTTTCGAACGCCAGGGCGGCGGTGCTGTTGGTGGCGATGACCTGGCCGAGGATGGCCAGGCGCCGGGCAGTGGCCGTGCGCAGCTCATGAATTTCATAGCCGATGAACGCTCCGCCCATCAGCGCCATCACCACCAGGCTGGTGAGGAGAATGATTACCTTCAGCTTTCTCTGGATGGGGAGGTTTCGCAGCATGCGGAATCAGCTATCCTGCGAGGTGATGATTTGCGCCGGGGCGAGCAATTTCGAGCTGATTGTCAGCTTCGCCGCCTTGGCCGCATCCACGTTGATTTGAAGGTGGATTTTATTGTTTTGCGTAATAAACCGGATCATGCCCCCGCGCTGGGTGAACGCCTCCATGTCGCCCACCGTAAGAATGCTGCGGCCCTTCAAATCGGCCAGGACATGGGTCAACCGCCGGTCCTCGGATTGGCTGATGAACAAGATGTGGCAGGGCCCGATTTCGTCGGCGTGATGATAATGCCGGACGACCACGGGATGGCCGTTCATGTTTTCCCCCTGCACCGTCTCCTCCAGATAGGAATTGAAGGGATTATCGCCCAGGACACCGATGATGAGCGGACTCTGCGCCTGCGGGAAGGCTTCGGCCGGCCAGTCCACGAACTGGATGAAATTAAAAAGAAACACCGCCTTCAGCTGGTATTCCTGCGCCGGCGTGTTCTGGGCCCGGATGGGGCCGCCCTCGCCGAAAATAAAAAGAACCGCCAGGCCAATCCGCCAGAAGCGGCGCGGCAGGAGGTGCAGGCATAAGTTCAATACCGCCATGCGACCTTTCCGTAGACCTCGCGGCGGATTTCCTCCCGTGTCGGACCGGATACGCCAAACTCCGGATGGCGGCGATGGAGAAGATTCTGGCCGACGAGGGAAAACTCGAGGCGGGAGGTGGCGTTCCAGCCAAGGCGGGCATCTAGCTCGCTGTAAGCGGGAAGATTCTGATCGGCGATACCAGCGACAAAACGATAGTCGAGATTCCCTTCCCATCGATCCGGCAAATTCAACGAAGCGCGCAGGAATAATTGATGTTCGGGATCGTGGATTTCGCCAGTCCCAAACGAGGTGTCGGTGCTGCCAGGTTTGGGATGAAGCCGAGTATGCACTTGCGTATAGCCGGCCGAGAGCCGGCAGTTATCGGCGGCTTGCCATTCGGCGGTGAGTTCCATGCCGTGAGATTCGCCTTTCTGCCCATTCCCCACGAAAATCGGAAAAGGCGAGGTCGGATTGACTCGCTCGGTGCTGCGCAGCCGGTCGTAATTGTTGTAATACGTCGCCAGGCTCAACGACAACCGCGGTTGGAGCTGGAGACGGTAGCCCAGCTCATAGGCCAGCTCCTCCTCCGACCGAAAACTGCTGTTTCCCTGCAAAAGAAAGAAGGGCGGCTTGGCCGGGGCATAGAACTCTCCGTCGATTCGCGAAGGCGTGCGCACCGCGCGGGAGACTGCGATCCACACCGTCTGATTTCTTTGCGGCAACCAAGCGAGACGAGCGTTGGGCTGATATTCCGCCCCGGTGTAATAATTGTGCTCCGCTTTTGCGCCCAGCGTCAGGTTCAACTTGTCCTTCACCACGGCGATGTCGTCCTGCATGAACGCACTGTAGAGCGCGCGGGTCGCCCGTGTGGGCAGAAAAGCCAGGATAGGATAATCCGTGGGAGTATGGTCCTCCATCAAACGATAACCCGCGCCCCAGACGGCCTCGTTTCTGTCGCCAATCAAAAGATGATGCTGAAAATCGAGGTCATAGGTGCTGAGATTCTCGGCAAAGGTGCCGGGAATGCGGCGATTGGCCCGGTCGAAATAAAGCTGCAGCGTGAAATCGGACGTTTCCGAGACGGTCTGCGACCAGCGCCCCAATATATTGCCTCCGCTCGCGGTGACAGCGGAAGCCAGAGGCTGGCCCATCCGACCGGCGTAGCAGTCTCCCTGCAAGGTCAAGAGACTGGTGGAGGAAGCGTCACAATCCATGCGAAAACCTCCCTGGCCCATGTGCCAACCATTCGAAGCATCTTTGCCGTTGGTGAAAACCTCGCTATTACGATCAAAATATTTTCCGTAGACGCGGTAGGAAATACCCGATGCGAGGGTGCCGCCGTAGCGCACGCCACCAAAACCGCGCAACTGTGAGCCGCCGCCGCCAAGCAGCATCAAGCCCTGCGTGTCTTTGGCGCTCTTGGTTTTGATATTGATCACGCCGTTGACTGCGTTCGCCCCCCAGAGCGCGCCGCCGGGGCCGCTGACCACCTCAATCTGATCGATATCCTCCAATAGATAATCCTGCACGTCCCAGAACACGCCGGCGTACAGCGGCGTATAGACGGTGCGCCCATCGATCATCACCAGCAGCTTGTCTGCAGTTGTGGCATTGAAACCGCGTGCACTGATCGCCCACTGGCGTGAATCAACCTGCGCCACCTCCAGGTTGTCCGCCAGCCGCAGGGCTTGGGGAATGCTCGAAGCGCCCGAGCGGCGGATATCGTCGCCCGTGATGACCTGAATCGCGGATGGCGCGTCGGACAGTTTCTCCGCGTGGCGCGAGACCGATGTGACATCGATGTCCATCAACTGCTCGATGCTCATCTTCTTGAGAGATTGAATGGAGGCCTCGCCTTCGACCGATTGGGCGCGGACCCGCCCAGCGAGAAATACGCAGGCGAAAAAAATCGCCGTCGCTGGCCATCGCCGCTCGCCGGCGGCAACGCCGGGTTTCGAGCCATGCGGGGAAACGCGTCGTTGCCGTTCCAGTGGTGGGCCGCCGTCCGGTTCGCTGATGGCGCAGAGGTCAGCCCCGGAAGGCCCGATGGAGTTACGGCAGGGCGATAACAACCGGGAAATACACATGCAATTTCTGGCGAAGGAAGTTAAAATGGGGATATTCAAGTGGAACTAAAAACTGCAAACTTACTCCGGCATTCAGCTCCGCTAATATAAGTAATTTACCCCATGCAACTTGGCTTGGTTCGGCTGTCCTCCAATTTGTTTCTCTCGCCGCTGGCGGGTTACACCAACCTGCCGATGCGTCTGACGCTGCGCGAGCTCGGTGGGCTCGGCTGGGCCACGACCGATCTGGTCAATGCCCGGTCATTGCTCGAACGGAATCCGCGGGCGCTGCAGCTGGTGGCAACCCATCCGGAGGACCAGCCGATGGCCGTCCAGCTTTTCGGCGCCGTGCCGGAAGAGATGCGCGCCGCCGCCGTGCTCTGCCAGGAACTCGGCGCACAGGGCGTCGATATTAATATGGGCTGTCCGGTGAAAAAAGTCGTCCGCATCGGCGGCGGCTCGGCCATGATGACGGAGCTGAAGAAAACCGCGGCATTGGTGCGGGGCATGGTCGAGGCGGTGAACATTCCCGTCACTGCCAAAATGCGTCTCGGTTGGGACGATGACAACCTCACCGCGCCCGAACTCGCGCAGATCCTGGAGGACGCCGGGGTGGCGGCGGTTTTTGTGCACGGCCGGACCCGGGCCCAGGGTTTCAGCGGCTCGGTCAGCCTCGCCGGGATCCGGGCGGTGGTCGCGGCGGTGAAAAAAATTCCGGTGATTGGCAACGGTGACGTCACCACCCCCGAGGCGGCCAGGCACATGCTCGATGAAACGGGCTGCGCCGGCGTGAGCATTGGCCGCGGGGCGTTTTATGATCCGTGGATTTTCCGCCGCACCGCCCACTATCTGCAAACCGGCGAGCTCCCGCCCGAGCCCGGCTTTGCTGAGCGGCTGGCGGTGATGCGACGGCATTTCGACCGCTACGTCGAGTTTTACGGCGAAACCCAGGGCGCAAAATTGTTTCGCAAGGTCGCGCCGTGGTATGCGCGCCGCTTCGGGCCGGCAAAGATCTTCAAGCGGCGGATGATCAAAATTTCCTCGCGCGCGGATTTTGAGGCGGCGCTGGAGGAATATCTGCGCTGGCGCGCGCCGTTTTGCGACGAGCACGGCGAGCTGCGGCCAAAATTCCGGCCCGACCCGCTGGTGGCGTCGTTTCTACGCCAGGCGAACGATGCGCCGGCCACCGCCGCCATTCCGGTGCCGAAGGGCCCGGTTGAGGTGTGGTGAGACCGCCCCTTCCAAAGCAATCGGCCCAACCTCAATATTTTTTCACGAGGGTGACGCCGCTGCGATCCTTGAAGAGCGCCAGTTCCCGGCTCGAGTCGATCCCGGCAAAAACCACTCCGAGGTCGTCATTGACGGTCTCCCCCACCTCGTAGGTGCGGCTGCCGATCAGCACGCGCGGATGTTCGCCTTGAAACACTCCGCTCACCCGCAGGTTGGAGATGAAGGCCTTGAATTCCGGACTCGCCGCGTCGGCCGGGTTGAGGTCGATGCGCACGGTTTGCGGCGCTGACGGAGCGGGCGGAGGTTCGACCGGAGCAGCAGCGGGCGGCGGGGTTTCGGTGGGGCGGGCGTTGACTGATACGGAAGGAGCCGGTGCCGCCGGTTTCTCTTCCGACACGACTTCGTTGACGGGAGCCACCTCTGACTGGGTATGAGCGTCGACGGCTTTTTTCGCCTTGTCGATCATCTGGCCCGGCAGAGAAACGGGCTCACTGGCCGTAACCGCGGGTGCCGGTGCGGCCGATGGCGAAGGTTTGGGCGCAACCGCCGGCTTGGATAATGGAGTCGAGGTGCCTGATTTAAAAAAGCTGATATAACCGTAATAGCCGCCGGCGCCGAGCACGATGACCACAAGCACGGCAATGAAAATCGGGCTCATTTTGGCCGGAGGCGGCTTGGGTGGCGGAAGCACCCGTCGCACCGGAGCGGCCCGCACAATCGGAACGCTGACCGTGGGGACGGGCGCCGGCTGCGCCTTGGGCGGCGGAGGCGGCGTTTTGGGCGCCCCAGCGGACGGGGGTGACAGCGGACCTTTTTGTACGGCTGGAGGAGGCGGCGGGGGCGCCGCTTTTGGCGCTGCCGCGGACGCAGGCGGGGGCGGAGTGGCAGCCGGAATGGGAGGCGGAGGCAGAGAAGCCGCCTTTGGCGCCGCGGCCGGAGGAGGCGGAGGCGGTGGTAGGGCGGAGGGAGGGATTGGCGGCGGTGCACTCGCAGACTCCCGACTCTTCAACCTGAGCGAGCTTTTGCCGGAACCTTCGGCGGACGGAGCCGGCGCGGAGCCGGGCGGAACCGGCGGAGGCACGGGCGATTTCGGCAAAATCACCGGGGGACCGATGACCGCTGGGGCCTTCCGGTCGGAAGGTGGCGTAGAGGATGCCGGAACGGCTCCCGAAGCCACCGGCAAAGAACTTGAGGGTGGCGGAGGCGGCGGAGGCGCCCCGGCGGGAACAGGCGGGACGGGCGGAGGCGGAGCCGATGCCTCAGCGGGCTTGAGCGGAAAGGGGGGAGCCGTCGGCAAGATCTGCGGCTTTCGGTATGTCGGCGGAGAAGGCGGAGGCGGAGCCGCCGTCAGCGGCGGCTTTTCGGCGGCCGGAGGCGGTGGCGCCGCAGTTTTGGTAGTGTCAGGTGCGGGCGGGGGCGGTAAGGAGGCGGGAGGGTTGACATTCCCCGCGGGTGCCGGAGGTGTTGCGCTGGCCTTGGCAGCTTCCGACGGCATTGCCGGCGCGGCCGGCGGAGGGGTGGAACCGGCTGGAGGGGAAGAGGCCGGCGACGGCGCAGGCGCGGCGGTCGAGGAGCTGGGCGGTGGCGTCTCGCGGGGTTTGAGACGAAGCGGGACCGGCGGTGGCTTGGGCTCGTCACTCATTGCGACTTCGGATTAACAATTTTTCGGCAAAGCGAAACCAAAAAGATTCACTCGCGGTCTTTCAATGGATTCGTCAGTTTTCGCAAACTAATCCCAAAAGCATTGCATGAACAAATTTCTTCTTTTTCTCCTGGCCGGCGCGGTGGGTCTCGCCGGCTGTCATCACACTCCGCGCAAGCCGAAGCCGACCTCTGCCGTCGCCACGGGAGTGGAGCAGGAATTCATGCAGCGCTGGGTAGACCAGCGCGCGCATGATTACGTCATGCAGGGAAAATTTTCCACCGATGCCGAGGCGCACGCGCAGGCGACGCAGGATTTTTATCAGCAGTTTCCCTACACCACCCTGGCCCAGAAGGCCGGGATGGGCGCGCCGGACCTGAAGTAAGCCGCGGCGGCCGGACCGCCTCAGCCCGTGACCGCCGGATGCGCCGCGATGTGCCCGAGGGCCGTGCGGAGCAGCGTCCGGCCCGGTTCCATCCGGTGCCAGGGCGAGGCGCCGGAGGGATGCGGCAACGGCACGCAGTCGGCGGCGTGGCCGCGATAGGTGATGGGGAATTTTTTCCCCACCGTCTCGGCCAGCGGACGTTCGCCCAGAAATTGCGTGATGGCCAGTTTGCCGACGGGAAGGACCAACTGCGGTTCGAGCAGGGCAAACTCGTCTTCCAGCCAGCGGGCGCAGCTGGCGATCTCCTCCGGCGCGGGTACCCGGTCGCCCCCCTCGGCGCGCTTTCCGGGAAAACAACGGCAGACGGCGGCAAAATAAATCCGGTCGCGCGTCTCGTCCTCGGACCAACCCAGCGCCTCCTGGAACCATTTGAAGAGCGTGCGGCCGGCGGTCCAGGCGAAAGGGCGGCCGAACTTGGGCTCCTTGTCTCCCGGTGCCTGTCCGACCAGCAGCACGCGGCTCATCACCGGCCGGCCGGTGACGACGGGCTTGTGCATGCGCGGACAGAGGGTGCAGGCCCGCAAGGCGGCGAAGTGACGGGTGAGACCGGCAGAAGAAGGCGGGAGCGGCATGTTTGATCCAAAACAAAAAAGACGAAGCCCCGCGAGGAGCTTCGTCTCGAATTGAATGCGGGAGCGCTCAGTAGCGGCGCTCGCGGTTGAAACCGCCACGGCGTTCGCCGCCGCCGCCAAAGCCACCGCGGCCACCGCCGCCGCCGCCGCCGCCGCCACCAAAGGAACGGCCGGCGCCTTCCTCCTTCGGACGGGCCTCATTGACGGTGAGGGGACGGCCGCCGAGATCGGTGCCGTTGACTTTTTCTGCGGCGACCTTCGCCTCTTCCGGGGTGCCCATGGTGACAAAGGCAAAACCGCGGGGACGGCCAGTCATTTTGTCCATCGCGACGAAGACGTCGGTGACATTGCCGTACTGGCTGAAGTGCGCGCGCAGGTCGGCCTCGCTGGTCTTGAAGGACAGGTTGCCGACATAGAGTTTGGAATTACTCATGTGATGATTCGTAGATCCACCGTCTGTTGCCAGTTCCGTTCCCACCGTGGGTTTCAAATCATCACTTAAGCCGAACGCTCAGCCAACGACTCACCAGATCCTAACATTTAACGCTTTCTCTAACGAGAGGGCGAGGGATTCAGACCGGAGGCCGAAACGCAAGGTTAAAGTGCAGGCCGCCTCAGCCGCCGAGGAAGCGTTCGAGGGCCCGGCGGTCGCGCTTGGTCGGCCGGCCCGAGCCGCGTTCGCGGGCGAGAACATGCTGCACGCGCTGCTGTCGCGCCTTCTCGTATTCTTCCGGCGGGGTGCGGTCCTGGCAAAATTCCCCCACCCGTGGCGCTCCCACCCGCGAGACCGGCACGGCCTGCACCGCCAGGGTGCGCAGGATCAGGCCGATTCGCACGGTCACAATCTCGCCCGGCCGGACTTCGCGCGAAGGTTTGGCCGGCCGGGCGTTGACCGAGACGCTTCCGGCCCGGCAGGCCGCGGTGGCCAGACTGCGGGTTTTAAAGAGGCGCACGGCCCAAAGCCATTTGTCGAGCCGGGCGGCGGAGTCCGTCTCACTCACTGCGCGGGCGCGGTTTCCGATGCGGCCACTTTTTTGGCCGAGCCGAATTCCTGCCGGAACCAATAATCGAGCAACGCCTTCTCGTAGCGCAGCTGGTCGTCCGGAAAGTAGATGTTAATCTCGTTGAGAAAACTCAGATTGGTGACGTTGCGCTGGCCCTCCTTGACCGTCTTTCCGGCCGGATCGGTCAGGGCGAACTCCAATTTGATGCGCGGCGGATAGACATCCTTGACGATGCGCATGTCGAGGAACTGCGGCCCGCGCCACGGCTCGAAATCACCCGCCATATCGACGTCGGTGATCTTCAGGTTCAGATGCCAGCCGGCCGGAATGTACTCCTTGGCGTGGGTCTCGATGTGCGTTTTGAGTTCTTTGAGGTACTCGTCACGGACCCTGTCGTCCGGAACATCGCTGTCCTTGACGTCAGTGAATTTTTCCGGGTTGACGTAAGTGACGTCGACCAGACCGGCGGGTTTGTCCGCCGCAGGATCGGCTCGGAGCCAGACGGCGGCGACCGTGAGGGTGGCAAAGGCGAGAAGAAGGTGGAGCGTTTTCATGGAACGGTGATTTGGGCCCGGACTTCACGGGCGAAATACGTTAGCACAAAACAAGGGCGGCGCCAGCGGCGACCGGCATGGGCAAAAAAAGGCCGGCGGCGCGGAATCGCGCCACCGGCAAACAACCCGCGGTCGGAAAAGACCGCTAATCCGGCTCACTGCTTGATGGTCATGGAGTTATCGACCGATTTCACCCCACGGACGTCGGTGGCCAGCCTCGTCACCAAGTCCTTCTCGGCGGGTGAGTCGGCTTCGCCATTTATCGTAACCATTCCGTTACGCGTCTCGACCTTCGTCTTCAGCGCGCTCGTCGAGCGGTGAATCAACAACTGATACTTGATCTGGGCCGTGATCGAAGCGTCGTCGACCGTGTCGCCGGCGCGGGGCTGGGCGGTTGGCGCCGGCGAATTGACCGTGAGGTCATTGCGGACCGACTTCACGCCCTCGACATCCTTGACGTAAGCCTCGGTCAGCTCCTTCTGCGCGGTGCTGTCCGCGGTGCCGGTCAAACTCACGACGCCGTCCTTGACCGTCACATGGGTGTTGGAAGCACTCACGTGCGCCTTCATCAGCAGCATGGAACGAATCTTGAAGGCGATCCAGTCATCCGAATGTTCCGGCGCGGACGATTCCACTTTGATCTGGTTGTTTACATCCACCACGCCGGGAAGATCGGAGACCGTATCTTCCGCCAGCGTTTTTTGATTTTTATCCGGCACCGTGCCGGTCAGCGTCACCACGCCGTCCTGGGCCTTGACTTTGACTCGATCCTGAAGAATGGCGTGATAATTGTAGGACGCCTTGGCCGCGTCCTCGATCTTCCGGTCCGTTTCGTAGTTGGCCATCAGGGAAGCCGGGGTCAGCGAAACCAGAACCAATGCGATCACTGTTATGGGTATTTTCATGGTTAGCAGAAGTAAGCCCAAGGAGTGCCAATATTTTAATATATTCTATAGCAATTAGTTATATATTTATAAAGTGAGACCGGCATCTTTCGCCGGGGGAATTGCACGGCGGTGTAGGTTGAAGCCCTTGCAAAATGCACTTACCTTCTTCTGCCGTCTTTTAACTCTGGCCGACCGCGAAGCGGAAACAATAATTATGCCCGCGCCTGCCCGCTCTTTCTTTTCCCGGGCTTTTGGGTAGCTTGCGGCCTCGTGTTGGCGAATCTGATTCAACTTTTTTCGCGCAAGCCGCCGCAGACCTATGAAAACGCGTTTGT
>DASRHD010000016.1:0-4751 GCA_035650695.1 Opitutaceae bacterium | reverse complement strand
AGTCACCCAGCCCGCTTCCTTCGGCCGTTTTTGCCGCCGGCCCGGCCAGCTCCCCAAAAAACGGACGGTCAAGCAGGCGGGGTGAAAGCAGCAGGCATCCCACCGGCTGCTCCTCACCTATGACATAAAAATCGCGGAGGCGCGCCGGCTGGGCCCAAACCCGCACCCCGGCGTACCACGCCGCGCCCGCCGGCACGTCGGTCATCAAACCGAATCGACCGAGCGCGCCGCGTTGGCGCAATTCGTCCCGCATGCCCATGAACAGATTGGGAAAATAAGGCGGATAAAAGAAACGGACAGATGGCGGGGGCGCCATGACTTCGTGGATTAGCGGCACCGCCTGGGCGAGAAGGAGGGCGGCGGCGGCGGCGCGCGGCCACGCCGCCAGCAGAGGGTTGCTTTCCAGCAGGACGAAGAAAAAGGCCGCGCCAAAAACCAGGATGAGCGGCGCCAGCCAGGCAGCGGCCGGCCAGTCGCTCTCGCCTGAGCCGAGAAACGCCTCGGCGACGGAGGCGACGACAAGCACCGCCAGAAATATCCAGCGCAGCCGGTCCGACTCCACGGCCCGGAACCGGTATAAAAACCCCGCCACGAAAAAGGCGGTGAGCACGAGGCCCCCGCCGCTCCACAGGCGCGCGCGTATCGTCTCCTGCAAACCGGTAAGGCCCTTGTTGCCCAGCTTGTTCAGGCTCAGCTCCGGCGCCGCGGCCGAGTAAGTGGCCCGGACGGTCGCCGGCTCGGCGGTGGGATCGCCGGCTTTGAGCGCGGCATTCTGCCCGGCCAGCCCGACGGGGTTGCCGGTCAGGCCGAAGTTGCGCGCGCACCACGGCGCGGCAGGGAGCGCAAATCCCACCGCCATCACCGCCAGCCCGAGCCAGCGGCCGCGGCCGCGAAACCGCCAGCCGGCATAACCAAAAAAAACCAGCACCACCGCGCTGGCCGCATATTCGGCGAGGAAAATCAGGCCGCCGGCAAGGCCCAGCGCGCCCAGCCAGGGCAGAACCGGCCGGCCGGCCGCCGCCGCCGCTTCGGTCCGCGCCAGCAGCCAGAACGCGCCCAGCGCCAGCAGCATGAGCAGCGGCAGGCCGCTGGCCATCATCGTCTGCTGCCAGATCGGCATCGAAAACAGCAAGGCCAGCGCCGCCACCGCACCGGTGCGGGCGGAGAAAAGTCTCCGGCCGAGAAAATAGGTCAGGGCGGCGGCCGCCCAGAGGAGCAGGAGGTTCAGACCGAGCAGGACATAATCGGCGCCGAATCCGGCCTGGGCGGCGGATGGCCGGGCGTAGAGGGTGTCGGGCAGGACGGCCAGCGCCGCGGCGATGACGAGGGAATAAAGCGGTGCGTAGTTAATTTCCGGATACGGGAGGGCGGGATCGAAACGCCGGCCGCGCGCCGCCAGGACGGCGGCGGTCTGCGGATAATTGACCAGGGTGGTGAAGCCGGCGCCGTGCGCAAGCTGGCGGCCCACCCCGGCCTGGAGCAGCACGGTCTCGCTCTGTGGTCCGCGAAATTGTTTCCAGGCGACGAGCAGCGAGAGCAGGAGCAGGCCGAAGAGGACCGCGCCGCGGCGGACCCAGCGCGCGCCGCCGCCCAGTTCGAGCCAGTGCAGCCATTCCTGGGCGGATCTCATGGGAGGAAGGCGGGCAGCCCGGGAGCGGGGGCCGGATGCCGCTCCTCCCGGCGGCTCATCGGTCGATGACGTCGAGTTCCGGCCATTGCGCGAGCTTGCGGTGGAGGGTGCGGCGGCTGATGCCCATGAACTGGGCGGCCTTGGTGCGGTTGCCGCGCGACTTGATCAAAGCTTCGCGCAGCAGCCGCTTCTCGTTTTCCTCGACCGAGAGCGAGCTGCTCGCCGGCTCCGCGCCGGAGACCGGGCCGGAGACGGTGACGTCGGCGACGACGGGCGCGACTCGGAATTTGGGATCGAGATCGAACTCGGTCAGCTTGCCGCCGCGGCGCAGGACGACGGCGTTTTCCACGAAATTGCGCAGTTCGCGGATGTTGCCCGGCCAGGAATAGGCCTGGAGGGTGCGGAGGGCGCCGGGCTCGATCGTGATGGGCGGGACCTTGTTCTCGTCGGAAAAAATTTTAATGTAATGGCTGAGGAGCAGTGGAACGTCATCGGGCCGGGTGCGCAGGGGAGGAAGGGTGATGCGGACGACATTGAGGCGGAAAAAGAGGTCTTCACGGAATTTTTCCTCGTGCACCAGTTTTTCCAGGTTGCGATTGGTCGCGGCGACGAGGCGCACGTCGAGCTCGATCGGCTTGTTGCCGCCGACGCGCTCGATCGACTTCGTCTCGAGGAAACGGAGCAGCTTCACCTGCGTCGACTGGGAAATCTCGCTGATTTCATCGAGAAAAAGCGTACCGCTATCGGCCGCTTCGAAGCGGCCGATCCGGCGTTCGGTGGCGCCGGTGAAGGCGCCGCGCTCATGGCCGAAGATCTCGCTTTCGAGCAGGCTCTCGGAAAGGGCGGCGCAATGCACGGCGATGAAGGGGGCGCGCGCCCGCGGACTGGCCTGGTGGATGGCCTGGGCGATCAATTCCTTGCCCGTGCCCGATTCGCCCTCGATCAGGACGGTGGCCCGCGAAGGCGCCACCAGCTTTACCTTGTCGATGACTTCGCGGAGCGCTTCGGAGTTGCCGACGATGCCCTCGAAGGAGAATTTTTCGTCGAGGCGCTCGTGGAGCTGTTTGACCTCCACCTCGAGCGTCTTGGCCTTCAGTGCGCGCTGGATCAGGACTTCGAGGCGCTCGATGTTGACCGGTTTGGTCAGAAAATCGACCGCGCCGCGCCGCATGGCCTCGACGGCGGAATCGATGCTGCCATAGGCGGTCATCATGATCACGGCCGGCCGGTTCGGCAGCGAAAGGGCCTTGTCGATGACTTTCAGGCCGGATTTGCCGGGCATGCGCAGGTCGGTGATGATGACGTCAAATTGCTCGGCCTCCATCAGGTTGAAAGCCTCGTCGGCGTTGCCCGCCACCGTCACCTCATAGTTTTCGTCCAATGCCTGCTTCAACCCGTCGCGGGTGTGCTTCTCGTCGTCGACGATCAAGACACTTGGAACCATGCCCTCATGACACCCGCAGTCGGGAGGCCGGTCAACGGGGAAATGAGACGGAAAGGCACAGTCAGGCGAAAGTAATAGCTGGCGGGGAGGGGCACCTCGGCCTAGCCTAGTTGGGGTAATAGCAAAAAAGTTTCTTTAAATTGAGCCGATGTAAGTAGCTCCAGCGACGACGATGAAGCCCGGCGAAAGGCTTGCTGCCTTGAAGAAGTTACGTCTTCCGGTCCGACCGGAGGAATGGGCGACAATTGAAGAAAGAAAGGCCTGGCTGGAACAGGTCGTGCCGCTGCTGAATTTCAACGCGGTTTATTACGACAATGTTTTGCGCGTGGCTAACGTCCTCGGCCGGCCCGGCTTCAATAGCAGCATGTACGATCACGCCGCGGCACAAGTGGAGTCGCTGGTCAATCTTGCCGTCACCGAGCTGGAGAGCCGTTTCGCCACCTCCGACACCAAGTTTTGGCAGCAGAAAAAAGCAGAAAAGCACACGCTGGTGGAATGGTGGGCGGAGGCTTCGATCCCGGGACGCCTCGGGGCGGCGGCCTTTCTTCTCACTATTTTCATCGCCGGCATCTTCTGCGCCCACATCCCGGCCGTCGGGCGCGGAATCGAAAACATCAGGCAGATCGTCCTCCAGCATCTCACCCGGTGATCGACCGAACGGCGGCCCGAAGGACCATGCGATTGTGGACCCTACACCCGCGCTATCTTGACGCCAAGGGACTGGTCGCGGCCTGGCGTGAAGCGTTGCTCGCCCAAAAAGTCATCGCCGGCGGCACCCGCGGCTATACCCGGCATCCGCAGCTGGTGCGTTTCCGTGACCATCCGCGGCCGGACGCGGTGATCGCGGCTTTTCTGCGCGGTCTCGCCGGCGAGGCCGCGCAGCGCGGATATCGCTTCGACACGCGCAAAATCGCCCGGAAAAAATTTGCCGGCCGGTTGCCGGAAACGCGCGGCCAGCTCCTTTACGAATGGCGCCACCTCCAGGCCAAGCTGCGGCGGCGTGACCCGGAGCGTTATCGCAAAATCCGCGAGGTGAAGGCCCCGCGGTCGCATCCTCTCTTCCGCATCATTCCCGGCGGGGTCCGGGACTGGGAAAAACGGTGAAAAAACCCCGATCCGCACCCGCGCCCGGTAAATAACCTTTCCTTCTCCTCAACCGACAATTCCCATGCCCGAATCCACCTCGACTCCCAATTACATTGTCTCGGACGCCTGCATCAGTTTCGCCGAGGCGCTCATTTCCTGCCGTTCCGCCGTGATCAGCGCGGAGGAGGCCAAATGCTTCGGCCAGGATCTCTTCACCTGGTTCCAAAATCAGGGTGCCGTCACCGCCGCCAACGCGCCCCTGGCGAAACGCAGCGTCGAGTTCGGCATTCTTGCCCTCCGGCAAAGTTCCGTGCTCAGCGCCGCCGACATCGTCGGACTGATTCAGGACACCTACTCGCACTATGCCTCATGATTTCCGACCTTTGACGCTTTGATTCGGGAGGCCCCGCCGGGAGGCTGGAGAAAGCGGCGGCAAATAGGATGTTTTTATCCTGATTGCAGCATCCGCACCCGGCGGTCCTTGCGCGGGAAATGCAGGGTCACGACCGTGCCGACGCCTTCCTTGCTCTCGATGCCGACCTGGCCGCCGTGCTCACGCATGATCCGCTGCACAATCATCAGACCGAGACC
>DASRHD010000015.1:0-2352 GCA_035650695.1 Opitutaceae bacterium | reverse complement strand
ACATCGCGATGGAGTGAGTCTCGGCTAAATCCAAGGACCGGGCGCCATGACCGCCTTTGGAACTTCCCTCCTCTCCCCCAGCTCATGCGTGCCGTCGTCCAACGCGTCGCTTCCGCCAGTGTAACCATCGATGGCGAACTTTGCGGGAAGATCGGCCCCGGCCTGCTCGTGCTTCTGGGCATCGCTGAGGACGACACCGAAGCCGACGGCGCTTGGCTGGCGAAAAAAATTGCCGCGCTGCGCATCTTTCCGGATGCCAGCCCGGAGGGGGACGCACCCGATCGCATGAACCGTTCTGTCACCGATATTGGCGGAGGTGTGCTCGTCATCAGCCAGTTCACCCTTTTCGCCAGCACACGCAAAGGCACCCGGCCGTCCTTCCACCGCGCCGCCAGGCCAGAGATCGCAATTCCGCTTTACGAAACGTTTCTCCGCCAGATTGAGACGGAACTCGGCCGCCCACCCGCCAGCGGCCGCTTCGGCGCGATGATGCAGGTCGCGCTCGTCAACGACGGCCCGGTCACTCTACTGCTCGATTCAAAAACGCGGGAGTAACATTCGCGGCGCCGCCTCAGTCCTCGAATCCGCCCACGCTCACCGACTGGCCGTTGTGCTTCGGGCCGAGCTTGAGAATGAAGGGCGCGGCGGTTTTCGCCCACGTCTCGGCCTTGGGATAGCTGTCCGCGCCGCCGGGCCAGCACTGCCGGAGCATGGCGGTGTTGATGACGCCGGGATTGAGTGGGACCGCCGCCATGCCGGCGGGGAGCTCCTGCGCCAGCGACTTGGTCAGGCCTTCGATCGCCCATTTTGAGGTGCAATACGGCGCGACGTCGGGCGAGGTCGAACGCCCCCAGCCCGAACTAAAATTTACGATCACGCCTTTTTTCGCCTCGACCATGGCGGGGACGAAGGCGCGAATGACATTGGCCACGCCCTTGATGTTGACATCGATCAGCCGGGAAAATTTTTCCGCCGGCACTTGCCAGAGCGGGGCGGGATCGTTCATCAGCGCGGCGTTGTTGATCAGAAAATCCGGTGCCCCGTGCTCCGCCAGCACACGCTCGGACCAGATCTGGACCTTCATCGCCTCGGCAACGTCGACGGTGTCGAAGGTATGCGGCGCGGGATGGGCAAAGCGCAGATCGATGATTTCCTGGCCATTGCGACCGCAGCCGATGATGACGTGCCCTTCCGCGATCCAGCGTTCGGCCAGCGCCCGGCCCAGGCCGCGCGTCACTCCGGTGATGAGGATTTTCATGTTTTAAGCTTTTTCGTTTCCCGACCGGGCGCAAGCCCGCCCGAAATCTGCCTCGCCAGCCGCGCCGTCCGGCTTTAAACTTTGGTCATGAAAACGATCCTGGTCCCTCTCGATTTTTCTGGAGCGAGCGCGGGGATACTCCAGACCGCGGCTTCGCTGGCGCAGGCGCTCCAGGCCCGCCTCGTTTTGCTGCATGTGCTCCAACCCATCGTCGCGGCGGGCGACCCGCTACTCGACGCCGCCCAGATCGCCGCCACCCAGGTGGCCAGCGATCAACGGGCGCGAACCGAACTGGGCCGGGCGCGGGAGGAATTCCGCCGCGAGGGATTGACGGTCGAAGAGGAGCTCCACGATGGGGCGGCGGCAGCCACCATTCTCGAGCGGGCCCGCGCCCTTCCCGCCGAATTGATTGTGATGGGCTCGCACGGCCACACCGCACTTTATGATCTGTTGCTGGGCAGCACTAGCCATGCTGTGGTGAAAAATTCTCCCTGTCCGGTGGTGATCGTGCCTTCACGGCTCTAATCAGCCGTGGCTCCGCCGCCACGCGGGATCAACAGGCGATCGACTTGCGCATCCGCGGCGACCCCGTCCGGCCGGAGCCAGGCGGCCGGCGCGTGAGGGGAAACGAAAGCGGCGGCGCACAGATATTGTGGCAGTGGCCGCAAAGGGCCTGGATCTCGCTTTGCGCGATGAAATGCCAGGTTCCGTCCAGCCGCCTTTTTTCCGCCGTGCCCCGGCTGCCGGATATGGAGAGCACTTTCCTTAAAGCTTCCCCGCCGGCACTGAAATAGAGCAGCAACGGATTCAGTCCGCAGGAGGAGAGCGCATAGAGCGGGCCCAAATGGGTCTTGTACAAGACGGTCCATCGGGAGGTCGGACGGAGGCAGAGCAGCCGCTCCAACTGGTCCAGGGTTTCGTCCATAAGGAGGGAAAGCATTTCGGAGTTGGTCATCAGCGTGCTCTGTGGCTCAGCCCACAAACGCCGGCTCCAATCCGTTTTCACGGGCGTGCGGCGGGCATGCAACAGGGTAGAGAGTGAACGTTGCATAGCAACAGATTGGGCCAGGGAGAGGCAAAAGTCCACCGAGACG
>DASRHD010000014.1:0-2360 GCA_035650695.1 Opitutaceae bacterium | reverse complement strand
CGGCGAGTCTGAGGCTTGGCTGCTCCGGCGGGCCGTCACCGGTGAATCCCCTCGCCTCCATTTTTTTTGCCGCCGGCGGGACCTTGATGGCCCGCGCCTATCATCATTTTTTCCAGCAGCAGTCATCCACCACCACGCGGGTCCTGCTCATCCTCGGGCTGGCCTTCTTTGCCCACATCATGGTCAAGATCGTCACCCTGATCAGCGAACGAACGATCACGCTCACCCAGCAGCACCGCAACCGCTTCAATTTCGTCGCCCAGCAGCCGAAGTTTGTCACGATCGTCCGCCTCGTCGCCAACACCGTCACCTGGTGCATTTATTTCGTGGCCATCGGGCTCTTCCTCGAGGAGTGCGGCGTCAACCTTACCGCCTACCTCGCCAGCGCCTCCGTCATCGGCCTCGCCATCAGCTTCGGTTCCCAGGGCCTCGTCCAGGACATGGTCATCGGCTTGACCCTGATTTTTTCCGATGCGATGGACGTGAACGACATGGTCGAGATCGTCGGCAGCGCCGTCGTCGTCGGCCGCGTCCAGGAAATCGGCCTGCGCTTCACCAAGGTGCTCAATCTCTACGACCAGGTGGTCTTCATCCCCAACCGGACGGTGGCGAATGTCAGCCGGTTTCCCCACGGCGGGATCTACGCCTACGCCGACATCCAGCTTCCCCCGGGGGCGGACCGGGAAAAAACCGCCGGCGAGGTCCGCGCCGTCGCCTACGGGCTTTGGCGGGAATTTGGCGCGCTCATCCTCAGCGAGCCGGGCGTCGATCAAATCCGTGCCGCCCAGGACGGCGGCTGGGAGTTTCTTCGCGTCCGCTTCACCATCTGGCCGGGCCAGGGGAGCCTGATTGAGACCGCCTTTCGTCAGCAAATTCTCAAGCTGATGAAGACGCACGATCCGAACTACGCCGAATGGCAGATCGCCGTCCTGTACCGCGCCCTGGCGATGTGAGCTACGGCGCCCTCGGGAAGATTATTTGGTCGCGCCGGTTTGCTTCAGCGGTTCCAGCACCGCCATCCCGACCCAGTGTTCGACGATCTGGCGTCCCGGATCAGGCGGATGTGGATTTTGCTTCAGCGAATCTGCTTGTTCGTCGGCGATCAGATCTTCCGCGACTGCATGGGGAGCAGCCGGGCCCGTTCAGCGGAAGACGACGCTCCGGCATACTGCCAGCGAACAAGTTGGCGAAGATCTCTTCCGCCGGGCCGCCCCCGGCCAAAGATTTCTGAATCCAAACGGGCCACTCGCGGCATCCCACCTCTGAACAGTTCAAGACGAATCAACGAACATGAAAACCGCATTCAAGAGTTTCTTTGCCGGCATCTTGCTTTTCAGCATCGCCGCCAGCCCGTTGTGGGCGCAGGCCTCCGCATCCGGTGGAACCGGCACGAACAATGCCGCGGCCGCTCCATCCGTCAGCATTGATCGTACGGGCATTCACCTTGTCGGCAGTCCAAACCCCGGGGAAATCAAATTGTCCACCGGGGTGCTGTTACAAAACCTCGTGGCCATACTGGGCTTTTTCGGCACGATCGCGGCGGTTGCCGGAATCATCGGGTACTTCCGCTCCCGTCGAAATAAAATGTTGCATGAAACCCTGCGTGCGATGGTCGAAAAGGGCGTGGCCATTCCCCTGGAATTGATCGCCCGGCCGAATCGCACCCGCCATCCCAGCAGCGATCTCCGGTGGGGCGTGGTTTTAGCGGGATTCGGGATCGGCGTGATGACACTGGTCGTCAAGGTTGGTTTGATTTTTATGTTTATCGGCTTGGCGTTCCTGATTGTCTGGATGGTGGAAAGGAAAAATCGGAATAACGAACCGGCGGAAAAATAGCGCGTGTCCTTTACCGATGCCGATCTCATCGCCCGTGTCCTTTCCGGCGAAGACCACCAAGCCTTTGGCGAACTGGTGCGGCGTTATCAATCGCCGATGCGCGCTTTCCTCACACGCATGACACGGGGCGATTCGCATCTGGCCAATGATCTGGCACAGGAAACTTTTTTGAAGGCCTGGCAAAAACTCCGGACCTATCGGGGTGGCGCGCGTTTTTCCACCTGGCTCTTCGGCATCGCGTACAATGAATTTCGCATGGCCAGCCGACGGCGAAAGGAGCTGGCGCTGGAGGACATGGCCGAGCCACCGCCGGAACCGGCGGGGCCGGCAGCCGTTTCCCGCAGTCAGTTGCGCCTGGATTTGGCCGAAGCGCTGAAGGTCCTGAATGCTGACGAGCGCGCGGCGGTGATCCTTTGCAATCAAAACGGTTTGTCGCACGAAGAAGCCGCGCAGGTTCTGGATTGCCCGTTGGGTACGGTAAAAACCAACATCCTGCGCGGAAAAGAGAAATTGAAGCGGCGCTT
>DASRHD010000013.1:0-3380 GCA_035650695.1 Opitutaceae bacterium | reverse complement strand
CCGCTGGATAAGGCGCCGTGAACCGTGCCGAGTTCGAGCGGATCGGCGGTGGCCTCGCCGGCAAAAAAGAGCGTCTCCGCCACCGCTTCTCCCAAGCGGCGGGGAAAATCCTCGTTGCCCGCCTGCGAAAAACTGTAGGCGCCACGGCTGAATGGATCGGACGACCAATCGTGCATATCGCCGCTTACCATTTTTTCCGCCAGGATTTTTTCCGGACGCTGCAGCAGGCGCCCGAGAGCCTGAAGTGCCCGACGAAAAACTTCTTTTTTTTTCATCCCGGCGAGGTCGGCGGCGCGAGGGCCTCCCATCCAGCCGACCAGGAGAGGCGCGGGCGCCTGCGACCACCAGACCGGAAAATCCCGCTGCCGGCCGTGCAGGAATCCAAAACCGCGGCCGCTTTGCGAGCGGAGTGCGGCCGGAAGCAGCGGGTCTTCCCAGAAGGATTCGTCCAAATGCAGGACGACACGGCAGGCGTGGCCGGTCTCCAGCTGCCGCCACAAGCGCTGTTTCTCCGCGAGCGGCGGAACGAAACTGATCGCGCCGCGCTCTCCGCACGGTGCCTGCAGCACCCCCAACGGCACGGTGATGATCGCGCCGGACGCCCGCCAGCGGCCCGAGCGGGCCGTGACCCTGACCATCCGGCGGCTCCACTCAATTTTTTTCACCACCGTGCCTAGCCTCAGTTCCAGCCGGGCCCGGGGCACGCCGCTGCGCAGGGCCGCGATCACTTCATCGTAGCCGCCACTCAAGCGGAACTGTTTTTCCTCCGGTGCGCGGGCGGCGGCGGCGAGCGTCTGCGCGCTCATTTTCCGCAACGGGGCAGCGTGAAACCCCTCCACGAAATTTTTCGCCACTTCGCGGTCATTTTCGGAAAGTTCGTGGGGGTGCAATTTCAACCATTCGCCAAAAGAGGAGGAGAAGGCGGGATTGATGCCGCGCAGCGCGGCGTTTATCCGCGACCAAGCGTCATCCAGCGGACGAAACTCGCCGTCACTTACGTCCCAATGGATGTCGGGCACGCTTTGCCGGACCAGCCCGGCCCGTCGGACCAGCGACCAGAGGGACGGATTTCCACCGTGGATGAACTCCGCACCCAGTTCGAGCGGACGGGGCCAGCCGGCGGGCCGCTTGGTCCAGATGCGTCCGCCAATGCGGTGGCGCGCCTCGAGCAGGCAAACCTTCGCGCCCGCTCCGGCAAGAATTCGCGCCGCCGCCAGACCGGCCGCGCCGGCACCCACGACGACAAAGTCGGCCGGCCGCGCCTCGGACCGGCTCATCCTGATTTGGAACGGGCCGCGCCGCGTTTCGTCGGCATCGAGCTCGATGAGACGGCGGCGGGCCGTGAAACCGGCGTGGGCTCCGGCCGTCTCTCGCTTGCGGCAATCAATTGCTGCTCGGCTTCGAGCCAGATTTCCGTGTCACGCCCGGAGGGGCGGCCGCTTCGCTCCCACAGTTCGCGGGCGAGCTGGGAGATCTCCTCGGGGGAAGGACGGCCTTGGATTTCGCTGGGATGGGAAACAGGAGAAGATGCGGATGGTTTCATAAACCATATGATATTCATGGCTCGGAAGGACGCGCCATCCGGCGCGTTCCCAATTTTTGCCCGGGCTTTTTCCCGGTTTGAAAAAATTTTTCCCGCGGCCGGTGATTGACGCCTTTTTTGGCCCGTGTCATGACGGATGACGGAGCGGCGCATCGGGCGCCGTTCGACGAGATGAAACCCCTTAAATTGAGCCGCCTCGCGGCGTGGCTGGTCGTTCCCGCCATGGCTTTGGGCGCCGTGCCGGCGGCTGGAAAGGACCACATGCAGCTGACCAGCCCGGCCTTTGCCGACGGGAAACTCATTCCCCGCGAATATACCTGTGACGGAAGCGACACCTCTCCCGCGTTGCAATGGAGCGATGCGCCCCCGCCCGCCCGGAGCTTTGCCCTGATCTGCGATGATCCTGACGCCCCCGCCGGCACCTGGGTCCACTGGGTGCTTTATGACCTGCCGCCAACCGCCCACGAAACCGTCCGGGCCCTGCCCCGCGCGGAGACCCTGCCTGACGGGGCCCGGCAGGGCCGCAATGACTTTGGCCGCAGCGGCTATGGCGGACCGTGCCCCCCGCCGGGAAAGCCGCATCGTTATTTTTTCAAGCTCTACGCCCTCGATGCCGCGGTGGCGCTGCAGCCGGGCGCAACCAAGAAGGAACTGCTGCGGGCCATGGAGGGCCACATCCTGGCGGAGGCGCACCTCATGGGAACCTACCAGCGCAGCCGGTGAACGGCGCCGGCGTGCGCCGCAGTCACGCCGCCCGATATAACTTGATGAAAATTCACCCCAAACCTTTCCGCGTCCGCGAAGGCACCAAGGTCAAATTGAAAGACTGGCCCACGCGGGTGAACCCTTTTTATCACTCCAAACATCATTACGAAAAGCTCCTCGCCGAGCATGTCGAATCGCTCAGCGCCCGTCAGGGCCTGCTCTATGCCGATCGCCATTACGCCCTGCTTCTAATCTTCCAGGCGCTGGACGCGGGGGGGAAGGACGGCGCGATCAAGCACGTCATGTCCGGCGTGAACCCGCAGGGCTGCGAGGTCTTCAGCTTCAAGCAGCCCAGCCCGCAGGAGCTGCAGCACGATTTTCTCTGGCGGACAAACCGCTGCCTGCCCGAGCGCGGCCGCATCGGGATTTTCAACCGCTCCTATTACGAGGAGGTGCTGGTCGTCCGGGTTCATCCGGAGATGCTCGCCGGCCAGAATCTGCCGGAGGAGACACTGGGCGGCCACGGCTTCTGGAAGCGCCGCTTCCGTTCGATCAACGACCTGGAAAGGCATCTTTACCGCAACGGCACGCGGATCGTGAAATTCTTTCTTCATCTTTCGCGGGCGGAACAGCGCCGGCGTTTTCTTTCCCGGATCGATGATCCCGACAAAAACTGGAAGTTCAGCCGGTCTGACCTGGAGGAACGCCGGTTGTGGGACGAGTACACCGACGCTTATGAGGCATGCCTCAGCGCCACGAGCACGCGCCACGCGCCGTGGCATATCATTCCCGCCGACGACAAGGAAAATGCCCGGTTGATCATCTCGCAAGTGATCGTGGACACGTTGGACAAGCTCAAGATGCATTATCCCCATCCGACCGCGGCCCGGCGGCGCGAGCTGAAGGAGGTCCGGCGGGACCTGGAAAAGGACGGCTGACGCGCGATCATGACCGCGGCCGTTCATTTTTCTTCTGCGCAAAAACCGATCTTGCTGGCGGTCTTCGCCCTGACCTACCTCGGCATCGCGGTGGGACGGGTGCCCGGACTGAAGCTCGACCGCACCGGCATCGTCATGCTCGGGGCGATAGCGATGATGATTTTTTCCGGCCTGCCCGCCGCGCAGGTCGTCGG
>DASRHD010000012.1:0-16151 GCA_035650695.1 Opitutaceae bacterium | reverse complement strand
GTGGCGGTGGCGTCGCGATTCACCTCCGTGACGGTTTTTCCGATTGTGAGCAACGCCGTATTGCTGCCGATGTTTTTCCTCTCCGGCGCGCTCTATCCCCTGGCCATGGCGCCGCATTGGATCCAGGTGGCGGCGTACTTCGACCCGGTGGCCTACGCCGTGGATTTGATGCGCGGCGCGCTACTGGGAAGCCATTTCATGCCGCCGGAACTTTCCCTGGCGGTGCTGGCCGTGGTGATTGTGGTCCTGGCCTGGTCGGCGGTGAAGGTCTTCAACCGCGGCGAAGACACCGATCTCGGCCCGACCAAATTTGCTTGGCGGCGGTAGTAAGGCGTGACGGAGCGTTCAGCCGAGGAAAGAGCAGATGTATTCGCAAAGGCCGCCGGCGACGGCGATGGTAAAACCGCTTTTGCCCGGCACGTCAAAAGTCTGGCCGGCGGCGTAATCGCGCGCCGCAGTCTGGCCATCGAGCGTGACGCGGCAGGCGCCGGCGACGATTTCCATCCGCTCGGGCGCACCGGTGCCGAAATGATAGGATCCGGGATAGATCAGGCCGAGGGTCTTTTTCGTGCCGTCACCAAAGAGGACGGAATGGCTGACAACCTTGCCGTCGAAATAAACATTGGCCTTGGTCAGGACCGTGACGCCGGGGAATTTTTCAGGGAGGCTCGACATGGCGGCAAAACTGGCGGGGAGCGCGGCGCGGGCAAGTTTGTTTTGCAACCGGCGCATAACGGCTCGACCGCCGCCGCCGGGCTGTCGAAACTGGCGGCGTGCTGATCCTGCGTGTGCTGGCTCCCACTTTTTTGTTGATCGCTTTCGGCGCGATGCTCCGCCGCAGCGGCTTTGTTTCGGCGGAGTTTTTGCGCGAGGGGAACCGGGTGGTCTATTGGTTCGGCCTGCCGGCGCTGCTTTTCAACGAGCTGGCGGCGGCATCGCTTTCCGTCGGTGGCCCGGCAAAAATGATGTTCGGCGCGATGCTGGCCGCGACGGCCGGCGTGATCGCGCTCAGCTACGCCGGGGCGCGGCTCCTCCGTCTGCCCGCGCCGGCCACGGGCACGTTTGTGCAGGGCGCTTTTCGCGGCAACCTCGCCTTCGTCGGCCTGCCGGTGATTTATTCGCTCCCCTCCGGCCTGACGGTGAACGGCGCGCCGGTGAGGACGGTCGCGGTGATGGTGATCGCGCCCATGCTCGTGATCTACAACGTGGCCGGCATCGTCGTGCTCCTGGCCAGCCAGATCGACGTGCGCAAGCTGAGTCCGCGATACCTCTTGCAGCAATTCCTCACCACGCCCCCGCTGCTCGCGACGGTGGCCGGTCTGGCCTACGCGGCGACGGGCTGGGCCTGGCCGGAGGTGCTGCACGATACTTTCGACGCACTGGCGCAGCTGGCCCTGCCGCTGGCCCTGCTCGGTATCGGCGGCGCGCTGGTGAGCACGCCGTTCGGGCGCGAATGGCATGCGCCGCTGGCGGCGGCGCTGCTGAAAACGGCGGTGGGCCCGGTGCTCGGCTGGCTTTGCGCCCGCTGGCTGGGGCTGGGCCCGCTCGACACGAAGCTCGTCATGCTCCTGTTGGCGACGCCGACGGCGGTGATCAGCTACACCAAGGTGGTGGAGCTGGAGGGTTCGCCGGCGCTCGCCTCCGGCAGTATTGTCTTCAGCACACTGCTTTCGATCGCGGCCCTGGCGGTGATCGTGGCGGCGCTCTGAGCGCGCCGGTGCGCGGCTCAGGGAATCTTCAACTCCATGCCGACGCGGAGGCTCTTGTCGTCATGGAGCTTGTCATGGTTGGCGGCGAGAATATCGGGCCAGCGGTTGGCTGTGCCGTAAAACTGCTTGGAAATTTTGCCGAGCGTGTCCCCGGCGGCAACTTTGTAGGTGCGGGGGCCGCTGGCGGCCGGCGGCGGAGTGGCGGCGGCGGGAAGAGGGGTCGGCGCAATGGCGGCGGGCGCCGGCGCGGGCCGCGCCGGAGGCGGCAGGGCCGAGCCGCCCTGCGCGGCAAAGGCCAGGCGGGTTTTCAAATCAGAATTTTCCGCGGCGAGCTGGGCGACGAGATTTTGCGTCTGGCGAAGCTGGTCGCGTACGGCGGCGAGCTGATTCGTCGCGGCGGTCGCGGCCGCGCCGGCCTCCGCCGCTTTGGGCGTGAGATCGGCGATCTCGCGTTTGGCATCGTCGAGCTGCGTGGCGAGCGAATTTTTCTCGTCGGTGGTCTTGGCCAGCGTGTCCTTGAGCTGGTCGGTCTCATTCTGAAGGAGGGTGTAGGACTTGAGCGAGGTGTTGAGTTTGTCCTCGGTCTCGGCTTCCTGCTTTTTCAGGTCATCGAGCGCGGAAGTATCGACCGCCGGTGCGGCCGGCGATGGAGAGGCGGCGGCGGTGGACTGGGCGGCGAGTTTTTGTTTGAGGTCATCGCGCTCGGCCTCGGCGTCGGCCGCTTTCTGTTTTTGAACACCGAGGTCGTTCTGCGCAGCCTCGAGCTGGGCATTGAGCGAATTTTTTTCATCCGTGGCCTTGAGCAGGTCGGCGGACATTTTATCGCGATCGGCCTTGGCCGCGGCCAGCGCGGAAGAGTCGGAGGCGGAGGCCGCAGCGGATTGGCGAAGCTGATCGAGCGATTTTTGCAGATCGGAAAGCTGTGCCTTGAGCGTGTCATTCTCCTTGGTCTTGGCCTCGAGGCTGGCTTGGGCGGCATCCGCCTTTTGATTGGCGACCGCCACCTGGGAGAGCGCGCTGGTCTTGAGCTGGGCATTTTCCTTCCATGCGGCGGCGAGCTCGGTGCTGAGTTGCCTGTTTTGATCGCGCAGTTCGGCCAGGGCGGCGGCGTCGGCCGAGGGCGGGGCGGCGGGTGCGGCGGCGGGTTTTTCGTCGGCGGAAACCGGGGCGCGGGTGATGACGGGAGCGTCGGTCTGGGCATAAACCGCCGCGGCAAAAAAGCCGGCGAGCGCGAGAGGAAGGATGGATTTCATGGCGCGGGAAAAGGGCAGGCTAGGAGGGACGCCGGCCAAACTCAATCCTAAGTCTCGGGAGGAATTGGATTTGACGAGTTGTTAACTGGCGGAGGGAAGGGGAGATAGGCGTTCAGCCGGCCCAGTTTTTAGTTCGATCGACCGCCCGGCGCCAGTCCGCGTGGAGAGCGCGCATCGCCGGGGCGGAGGCGCGCGGGGCGAAGGTCCGGTCGCGCCGCCAGAGGCCGGCGAGCTCATCGCAATTTTTCCAGAAGCCCACGGCAAGCCCGGCAAGAAAGGCAGCGCCGAGCGCGGTGGTCTCGGTTATGCGGGGGCGAATGACGGGCACGCGCAGGAGATCGCTTTGAAACTGCATGAGCGCGTTGTTCACGGTGGCGCCGCCGTCGACCCGGAGCTCGCGCAGGCGCAGGCCGGAGTCGGCTTGCATGGCGCCGAGCAGGTCGGCGCTCTGGCAGGCGATGCTCTCGAGGGCGGCGCGGGCGATGTGCGCGGCGGTGGTGCCGCGGGTGAGGCCAAGGATGGCCCCGCGCGCGGAGGCATCCCAGTGCGGCGCGCCGAGGCCGGTGAAGGCGGGCACGAAATAGACGCCTCCGTTGTCGTTCGCCTGGGCGGCAAGGGCCTCGATCTCAGCGGAATTCTTGATCAGGCCGAGGCCGTCGCGCAGCCATTGCACCACCGCGCCGCCGATAAAGACGCTGCCTTCGAGGGCATATTCGAGTGGTCCGTCGCGGCCCACGCGCCAGGCCACGGTGGTGAGAAGATTGTGCCGGGAGGCAATGGGACTTTTGCCGGTATGGAGGAGGAGGAAGCAGCCGGTGCCGTAAGTGTTTTTGGCCAGCCCGGGCCGGAAACATGCCTGACCGAAGAGCGCGGCCTGCTGGTCGCCGGCGACGCCGGCAATGGGGGTGCCGCGCAGCGCGGGAATGGTTTCGACCTCGCCGTAGACTTCGCTGCTCGCGCGCACTTCCGGCAGCACGGCGCGGGGAATGCGCAGGATTTTCAGCAGTGCGTCGTCCCAGTTGCCGGTCCGAAGATTGAGCAGGAGGGTGCGCGAGGCATTGGAAACATCGGTGGCATGGACACGGCCGCCGGTCAGCTGCCAAAGCAGCCAGGTGTCGACGGTGCCGAAGGCCAGTTCGCCGTTCTCAGCGCGCCGCCGGGCGCCGCGGACGTGGTCGAGGAGCCAGGTAAGTTTGGTGCCGCTGAAGTAGGGGTCGAACAGCAGGCCGGTCCGGCGGCGAAAAAGCGGCTCCAGTTTTTTTCGTTTCAATTCGGCGCACATCGGCGCGGTGCGCCGGTCCTGCCAGACGATGGCGGGGGCGATCGGTCGGCCGGAGCTGCGCTCCCACAGCAGGGTGGTCTCCCGCTGATTGGTCAGGCCGACAGCGGCGAGGTCACGGCGGGTCAAGCGGGCGCGCCGGAGGGCGAGTTCGGCGGTGCGCCGCACGGTCGACCACAAATCGCCAGGGTCATGCTCCACCCAGCCGGGGCGGGGAAAGTGCTGCGCAAATTCCTGGCGAGCGAGCCCGCGCGGACGGCCCTGGCGGTCGAAAATGAGCGCCCGCGAGGAGGTCGTGCCTTGGTCCAGCGCCAGAACGAAACGCGGCATGAGGAAAAAATGGCGTGAACCGCGCGCGCCGCCAAGCTGTAACCGCCTCTCCCCCAGCGCGTCAACTTGAGTGAAACCTTGCGAAAGGCGCAGGGTCTCATAACTTTGGCCCGTAACCTGTTTCAACCATGAAAATGCCTTTTTGCCTTGCTCTCGCCTTGCTGACGGTGGCGCCTGCGCGAGCGCAGATTTTTGGTTCGAACGCGACCGGCGGCGCGCTGCTCGGCGGCCTGGCCGGCGGCATCATCGGCTATAACAATCACAACCAGACCGGGCGCGGCATTGCCATCGGCGCCGCTTCCGGCCTGATCCTTGGTTCCTTCGCGGATCAGGCGCGCTACAACGCCTACCAGCAAACCCAGGTGCCGGTGCCCTCTTCTTATTACGTTTATCGCCAGGCGCCCGCTTATTACTATCAGACGCCGGCCTCTTACTCCTCGGATTACTACGGCGACGATTATGGTTATGAACGGCCCAATTACATGGCTTCCGGTGCGCTGCTCGGCGGCCTGGCCGGTGGGATTATCGGTTACAACAACCATCACCAGACCGGCCGTGGCATTCTCATCGGCACGGCCTCCGGCCTGATCCTTGGCTCCCTCGCCGAGCACGCGGCGCGCGAGCGTGAGGCCGCCGCGGCCACGCCGGTTATTGTCACCACCGCGCCGGTGGCGCCACCGGCACCGGAGGCGCCCGCTGCCCCTGCGGCTCCGCCCGCGGCGGCTGCGCCGGCTTCGCCCATGAGCAGCGCCAACAGCCTCTTCGGGCGCAACTGACTTCCGAACCTCCGCGCGGATCGCGTTTGCGCCGCGCGGAAAACATTTCCGCCACCATGAACATCACCCACCGTTTCCTTCTTCTCTCCAGCATCGCCGCGGCTACCACGGCGTTCTTCGCCGGTTGCGCCAGCCAGGGCGTGCAAAACCCTTCCGGCGTGCCCGTCACCCAGATGAACGCCGATGAGCAGGGCTTCGTCGCCGGCACCGGCGTCGAGTCCCAGGATCTTGTCACCGTCACGGACAAGATGGCGCGCAGCATTCTCGGCACCCCTGCCATCGCCGCCTCGACCACTCCGCCGCGCATCGTCATCGACCCGGTCGAGAACGCCACCCGCTTCCCGATCAACAAGGACCTCTTTTCCGACCGCATCCGTATCATGCTCAATTCCAAGTCCTCCGGCCGGGTGGTCTTCCTCGCCCGGGACCGGATGAAGACGCTGGAACGCGAACGCGAGCTGAAGCAGACCGGCCAGGTCACTTCGAGCTACGATCCGAATCCGGTCGCATTCAAAGGCGCCGACTATTTCCTCACCGGCAAGCTCGAGGGCCTCACCACCAAGACCTCGGCGGGCACGAGCGATTATATTCTCTACAGCTTTCAACTGATCGACGCGCGCACCAGCGAAATCGTCTGGGAAGACTCGGCTGAGATCAAGAAACAGGGCCTCGAGGACGCGGCCTATCGGTGACCATGCCGGGGGCATCCGCGCCCTCATCCAATGGCTCAACGGAAAAATGAATCCACGGGCCGACACACGCTATTGTACTTTCTCCGTCGTGGCGTGGTCGCGTTCCTCATGCTGGCGGCCTTCGAACTGTTGACCGGCTGTGCCAGCGGGCCGGCCCCGCGTGCCGCCATCGCCTACACCGGCGATCCCATCATCGACGGCAACGCCGAGCTTGCGGCCGCGCCACCGAAGGATCGCGCGCTATGGGATGATCGCATCGCCGCCACCGCCCTGCGCGTGGGTAACTTTGACGAGGCCCGGGCCAAGCTCGACGACGCCATTCTCCAGATCGGCGGCATCATCGCCAATAATGCCGACGCGGCCAAGGCCCGCAGCCTGTTTCATTCCGAGGAATCCAAGACCTTCATCGGCGAGCCCTACGAGCGGGTGATGGATTATTATTACCGCGCCATTCTCTACTGGCGCGCGGGCGAGCCGGACAACGCCCGTGCCTGCTACCGCACCGGCCAGCTCATCGACAGCGACGCCGAGACCCACGAATACCAGAGCGATTACGTGCTGCTCGATTATCTTGACGGCTTCGCCACGGCGAAGCTCGGCGGCGATGGTTCCGACGAATATTCGCGCGCCCAGGCGCTGACCAAGCGCCATCTGCCGCCGTACAACAAGGACGCCAACGTCCTGATTTTCGCCGAATACGGCGAGGGGCCGCGCAAGTATGCCGGCGGCGAATACGGTGAGCAGCTGCGATTCTACACCGAACCGTCGCGCATCCACTCCGCCCGGCTCATCATCGACGGCCGCCGGATCGCGCTTCCGCCCTACGACGACCTCAACTTCCAGGCCACCACCCGCGGCGGCCGGGTGATGGATTACATTCTCGGCCGCAAGGCGGTATTCAAAAATGCCAGCAATACCGTCGGCGACATTGCCCTGATCGGTGCGGTCGCGGCCGCCAACAACAATTCACGCGACAGCAACCGCGCCGCCGTCGGCTTGGCCGCGATCGGGCTGATCAGCAAAATCGCCTCCGCCGCCACCACGCCGCAGGCCGATGTCCGCACCTGGGACAATCTTCCCCAATATCTGAGTTTCGCCGCCCTCCAGCTCAGCCCCGGCGAGCATCCCGCGCGGCTGGAATTTCTCACCCGTGACGGCGAAGTCGCCTCCGACCTCACCCGCGAGATCACCATCATCGTTTCCCCCGATGGCTCAACCAATAACATTGTTTTTTTGAGTGAACTCACACGTTAATCCGCAGTCACACCCCTAGTCGACTTATGAAAACTGCAATCCCCGCTCTTGCCGCCATCGCCGTGCTGGCGCTTGTCTCCGGTTGTTCCACGCCGGGTCCTTACACGCCGCAGGACACGACCAAGTACACGATCGAGAACACCTCCCAGTTCGTCCTGCTCGACAAGCCCACCCAGGTTTCGATCACCTGCACCGGGCTTGAGCCGCGCACACTGCCGGATGGACGCCTCGATGTCACCGCGCTGGTGAAAAACCGCGAAAATCGCCGCATTCAGGTTCAGGTCCAGTGTGTGTTCAAGGACGCGAATGGATTCTCCACCGGCGACGAAACGCCGTGGGAAAACCTCATTCTTGCCGAATATTCCACCGAGACGGTGCATTTCACCGCCATGAACCCGCTGGGCAAAAACTTCACCATTCGCGTCCGCCAGGCGCGCTGATCCGGAGGCCTCATGAAAACCCGCACCTTGATTCTTCTCACCGCCCTCAGCCTGCCGCCGGCGGCGCTTCTCCGGGCCGATAACCCGCCCGAGCCGCCCGTCCCGGTCGTCCCCGCTCCGCCGTCCGCCCCCGCCGCCTATCCGCCGCCGGACAACCAGAAACTTTACGGCGGCATCCAGACCCCGCTGATCACGCCCGACACGGCCAAGTCAATCGTCGACAAATTCCACGCCGCCTTTGCCCAGACCGAGGGGCCGCGCTTCGTTTTCTATGTCAACCGCGAGCTGATCGATGCCGATTCCGGCCTCCAGTTGACCAAACGTACCGAACGCACCGAAGCCACGCGCTCGGATGCCGGCGGAAACGGCCAGACCGCACCCGGCACGCAGACCGAGAAGGTCGTCGCCCACAACACCTACGAAGCCAAGGATGTGCCCGCGCCCACCCTGGCGGACCGCCAGACGGTCCGTGACGTCGAGCGTCTTTTCGGCCGGCCTTTCCGCGCCGCCGGCGCCCGCCTCGCTGACCAGAAGGTCGCCGCCTCGATCCTTGCCGACAAACCCTTCGACACCTTTGCCGCCGGCGGCAGCGACCAGGCCCGCAAGGAGCGCGAAGCCCTGGGCAGCGTTGCCGACGTCGCCGTCGAAGTCCTTGTCTCCAGCCGCAACGTCACCGTCAGCAACATTTCCGGCGATGAGGTCGTGACCGTGCCGGACATCCAGGCCACCGCCATCCGCTTGAAGGACTCGGCGATCATCGGCCAGGCCTCGTCCAGCGACGTGCTGGGCAAGGATGCGCAGGCCGGCCGGCTCGCGCAACGCTACGACGTGCGCGACATCACCGAGGCAGTCGCGCTGGCGCTGATGGAAGACATGGCTTCCAACGCCAAGTAATCATTGAACTTTGGTTGTGGTGCCGGCGTGGTTATGGACCGCGCCGGTTTTTTTGCGCTTCAGCCGTGAGTGCCGAGGAGGCTTTTCACTTCGCCGAGGCTCAGACCGTCGATCCGCAGCCATTTCTGCCGGGCGGCCGCCCCGCGCACGAGGGTTACCGCGCGCCGCGGCCGGTCGAGCTTCTCCGCCAGGAATTCGATCAGTGCCTCGTTGGCGCGGCCCTCCACCGGCGGAGCCGAAAGTTTGATTTTTACCGCTTCCCCCATCCAGCCGCAGAGCTCGTTGCGCGAGGCGCCAGGGACGACCTTGACCGCGAGCGTGCAGGAGTTCATGGGGACTCCAGCGCCTCCGCCAGTGCCGCGATGATCTCGTCCGCTGGCTCGGTGCCGACGGAGAGGCGAAGCAGGCCGGGATCGATGCCGCTGGCAGCCAGCTCGGCACGGCCGGCCTCGCTGGTCACCAGGTCGTAGTGCGCGAGATAAATGAAAGGACAGATCAGCGTGGTGGTGATGCCGAAGCTTGGCCCTTTCGGCAGCCGCAGCCGGTCGTAGAATTTGTCCAGTGGCCCGCGGAGGGTAAACGAAATCACCGCTCCGCTGGCGCCGGGCGCGCGCGCCACGCGGGCAAAATTTTCGCGCGACTCCGGCCGGCGCGCCCAGAAAACCTCGCGCACGCCGGGATGCTTTTCCAGAAAGGCCGCCACCCGCGGCGTGTTTTCCTCGATCCGCGCCAGCACCGTCTCGGTCCGGCCGATCTGGGCGGCGAGGCGGGCCAGATCGCGGGGGTAAGCCGGCTCGAGCAGGGTCGGCAGCTTCTTCCGCAGCGCGGCGGCATGGGGCGAGGCGGGATTGACCGCCGCCACACCGGCGATGATGTCGCCGTCGCTCGCGGTATACTTGGTCAGACTGGCGGTGGCCACATCGCCGTGGGACAGCAGATCGACGGCGAAGGGGGAGGCGACTGACGGATCAAGGATCAGGGCGGCGCCATGGCGGCGCGCGAGGCCGGCAAGCCAGGGCACGTCCGGCGTCTGGATCAGCGGATTGGTCGGCACCTCGGTCAGCAGGCCGGCGATGCGCGGACCATGTTCGGCAAAGACCCGCTCGATCGCGGCACGGTCGAAAACATCGCGCAGAAAAACGTAATCGGCTGGCGCGGCGGAGAATTTTTTCAAGATGGCGATGGTGTCAAGATAGAGCCAGCCGAGCTGGATCCAGAGGGTGCGGCCGCGCGCGGCTTGCAACTCCGACAGGGCGCGGAATGCGGCATAGATTGCGTTCATGCCGCTGTTGGCCAGGAAGAGGTCGGTCTCGGCCGCCGCGGGAAAGGCCCGACGGAGGTGACGCTTCACCTCGGCGACCGCGTCGCCGTGGAAAAGCGTCTCCGGTTCGGCGGCGGCCAGCAGCCCGAGCCGCACGAGGTGGTCTTCCGCTTCGCGGGAGGAAATGAACCCGCCTACGTGCTGGAGAAACTGCTTGGCCCGGCTGCCGAGTTCGGTGTCGGCGGCGGGATGGGCGACGCCGTGCACGCCTTCGGCGGAAACGACCCGGGCTGACGCCGCGCCGAGATGGCTCGCAAGTTCGCCGGCCATGGATGCCGACGACGCCAGCCAGAGCGTGTGGCCGGCCAGACCAAGGTTTTTCGCCAGATGATCGGCCAGCTGGCGGGCAAAGGGATGGACGACGAAACGGGGGTATCCCGAGGTGAGCTGACGCGTGACGTTCGGGTCTTTTTCCTCGTAACCGACGACCGAGCGCATGGTCGGCAGGCTGCACGAAACGGAGTGCACGCTGCCGGGAATGCGCTGGCCGAGAGGAAGTGGTCTAAAGACGGACATGGACAAATAAGCGTGGCGCGCCCGCCGGCCTTGGCAACAGGAAGTGCGCGCCGCCGGCGCAGGAACGGCTTGCACCGGACGGCTCCGGTCGCGTTGATGCCGGCATGAAATTTGTTTCCTGGAACGTCAACGGCGTGCGCGCCGCGCTGAAGAAGGGGCTGCTTGAATTCATGGACAAAACAGACGCCGACGTCGTCTGCCTGCAGGAGGCCAAGGCGCACCCCGGCGACGTGCAGCACATCGCCTGGCCGCGCGGCTTCGAGGTCTACTGGAATCCGGCGTCGAAAAAAGGCTACAGTGGGACGGTGACCTTCACCCGGCTGAAGCCGAAGAACATCTCGCTCGGTCTCGGCCTCCCCGCTCATGACGGCGAGGGCCGCGTCGTCACGGCCGAATTTCCCGATTTTTTTCTGATCAACGTCTATCAGCCGAATTCGCAGCGCGGCCTGACCCGGCTGAAATACCGCACGGAAGAATGGGACCCGGCGTTTCTGGCCTATCTGAAAAGGCTGGAGAAAAAGAAACCGGTGATTTTTTGCGGCGATCTCAACGTCGCCCACACCGAAATTGACCTGGCCAACCCGAAATCAAACCGCCGCAACGCCGGATTCACCGACGAGGAGCGGGCCAATTTCACCCGCTTGCTGGAGAGCGGATATGTCGACACCTTCCGCGAATTCGAGAAGGGGCCGGGGCATTACAGCTGGTGGAGTCAGTTCAACAACTGCCGCGGCCGCAACATCGGGTGGCGGGTCGATTATTTCGTCGCCAGCGAAAAACTGCGCCCGGCGCTGAAGCGCGCCTGGATCGACCCGCAGGTCATGGGCAGCGACCATTGCCCCGTCGGCCTCGAAGTCCGCTAGCTTGCCGTGAACTCCGGGCCGGAATTGAAGAAACTTCTCCTCGGTCCGCCGCGGCACACCCTGGCGGTGGCGGAAAGTTTGACCTGCGGACGGATCCAGGCCCGGATCGGCGCAATTTCCGGCGCGTCGGATTTCTTCCTCGGCGGAATCACCGCTTATGCGCTGGAGGAAAAGGTCCGGCATCTCGGCGTCGACCGCGGCGCAGCGGCTGCGGCAAACGGCGTCTCGGCGGCGGTGGCGGAGCAGATGGCGCGCGGCGCCTGCGCGCTTTTCGGCAGCGATTTTGCCGTCGCCACCACCGGATACGCCGAACCGTCGTCGAAAGACCGTGTCGCGACCCCCTTTGCCTGGTGGGCGGTGGCGCACGCCCAAGCAGACGGGAGGTTTGTCGTGCGCAGCGGACAGCTCGAGGGGCCGGGTCTGGACCGTGTCTCGATGCAGGAATGGGTGGCGGAGCAGGCACTGGCCGAGCTGGCGGCGTACCTGCGACGCTGGCGTGCCGGCAATGAAGCTTGAGCCGCCCGCCCGGCCTCAGGGCGCGATCTGCTGGACGTAATTCATCAGCGGGGTGGCTTCCGGCGCGGGCGTGATCCAGTCACTGTAGAGAATTTCCGGCAACCCGTAATGAGTGTGGTAGAAAAGTTGGTTGGCGGTGTCGTCGCGGGTGAGATAGCCGCCCTTGATCGTGGCGCCGGCGTACAGGCCCTTCGACTTCGTATAAATCAACACCGGTGTCTTAAGGATTTCCGTGGAGTTTTCCACCTCGCTCGAGTGCGGGCCGGCCACGGCCTTGGCGTCGGCGCCGACATTGAAGCGCGTTTGTAGCAGCCGATGGGTGGACTCTTCGTCGGTGAGGATATAGACGATGTCGCTCGCCTTGCCGCCGATCTGCAGGCCCAGGCTGGCCTCGCCCGCTTTCATGAAGCCGGGCACGCTCCACCGGCCGTCCTTCTTTTTCACCAAGGCGACGGCGTAGCCGCCTTGAAAGCCGATGAGAAAACCGGCCTTGAACTGGTGCGCGATCACGATGCCGCGGGCCTTGGAAAGGACAGCGGGCGGAATGGCGGTGTCGGGACTGCCCATGAAGTCGCGCAGGATCGACTCGGTGTTCTTGAGATGACCGACAAGCTCGCCGAAGGTGTCTTCGGCGCGGGAAAGCGGCGCGGCGAGGCAGGCGGCGAGCAGGCAGAAGAGGAACTTTTTCATGGTGCGTTGGATGAGCGAGAGGAGACGTTTGTTCCGCGCGCAAGCCGCGGATGGGAGGGAGAAAAGCACGGTCGGGGCGCCTTGGAAAGCGCGGAGTGAGGCATCAATCCAGGCCGCGCCGGGCGAGATCGTCCTCGTCCCAGCCAAGATAATGGCCGAGCTCGTGGAGGTAGGTGAGGCGGACTTCTTCACAAAACTCTTTCACGTCTTCCCCCGCGTAGTCCCAAAGGTTCTCGAGAAAGAGGAGGATTTGCGGCGGCACATCGGCGACGTCCGCCGACTGGGCTGCCGCGTGGGACGGCCCGACAAACAGGCCGAGAAGATCCGGCTCGCAACCGTCGTCGCGCAGGGCTTCTCCCGGCACCGGCTCGTAGCTTACCGGCAGGGCGAGCGCCAGCGTCCGCACGTCAGAGGGCAGGGCGCGCTGGGTCGAAGCGACGGTTTCAGCGGCAAGCGCGGTGAGCCGGGAAATGTTCATGGACTTGGGGGGCAACGGCTTGGACTGTCGGGAGATTTCGGCTCCGCCGCTCCTCTGCAACTTTTCATCCGCGGCGGCGTCTGTTTAGGCAGAATCTCAATTCGACCATGAAATCCACCTCAAGATTATTGCTCGCCGCCCTGACACTTGGCTTGTCCGCGGCCTTTCTTCGCGCCGACGACCAGTCGGCTTCCCCGCCGCCCGCCTCACCACCTCCTCCCGTGTCGCCGGCCGGCGGCGAAGGTCAGCACCGCGGCGGCGGCCGCATGTCGCCGGAAAAAATGCTGCAGGCGATGTCCGAGCGCCTCAACCTGACCGACGATCAAAAGGCGAAAATTCTTCCTTTATTGCAGGATCAGGTCAGCCAGATGAAGGCGTTGCGCGAGGACACCTCCTCGTCCGATGAGGACCGTCGCGAGAAAATGCGTTCCATCATGCAGTCAACCCGGGAAAAAATCCGTCCCCTACTGACCGCTGATCAACAGGAGAAATTTGACAAGATGCGCGATCGCGGCCCCGGCCGTCGCAACGGGCCTCCTCCGCCTCCCCCGGCCAGTGGCGACCAGCCGCCGCCCCCGCCGCCGGCGCAGAACCAGTAAAATCCCGGCCCTTCACACTCCTGCCGCGCGGCTTTCGCCCGCGGCAGTTTCGTTTTTCAGCAGGGCTGACGCCTCGCCGTGCGCGGGACGAAAGCCGCCGCCCGGCTTCGGCGCCGTTGACGCCGCCGGCTCCCGCCAGGCGTTGAACCGACGGACATTGGCCCGCCCGGTCAGCCAGCGCCAGAGCAGGCGCGGCAGCCAGATCCGATCGTTGGCGAAGGGCACGTGGGGCCGTGGAATGCCGTGATCTTTCAGACGCCGATCCTGACGGTGAAGGGCGTGGAAATATTCCTTGTAGAGATGAAAGGCGCTGCGGGGATTGAAGCCGGTGGAGAGCTGGACCCAGTTCCGGCTGAAAATCCGGAAGGAATGGAAGTGATAAAACACCGGCAAATAGGGCTTGTCCGACAGTGCCTGGTAATAATCGACGTTCCACGGACCAAGCATCTCCGCTTGCGCCCGGCAGATGTGAATAAAGTCGGGATATTGCTCGGGCCAGTCATTCAAATATTTCTGGTCGCCAAAGAACTGGCTGCGCTGGTTGACCGCGGTGGTGCAGGTCTCCAGGCATTGCTCCCGCCAGCGCCGGAGAACGCGGGCGCTCGCCTCATCCCGTCGCATGGAAAGAAATTGCACGCAAAACCGGCCGAACTCCTCGGCCAGGTGGCGGAACTCGGGTGAAAATCCATGTTCGGTGAGTTGAATGGAGCGGTCGGCCGCCTCCATTTCCGCCAGCAGCGGGACCGGGCTGCGGAAAAAATACACATCGGCGTCGACATAGGTCAGGCGGTCGATGGCCGCATCCTCCCGGAAGACGAAATCGTAGACAAAAGGCGTGAGCGTGAAAATGTAATCGACCCGGCTGCGGTTGCGTTTGGCGTCGCGCAGTTCGGGCGTTTCCAGCTCGCGCAGGGAGAGCGGCCGCAGCCGCGGCAACTGCAGTCTTTCCAGCTGCCGTTCGACCTCACGGTCGAGACACAACACCCAGAGCCAGGAGCCGGGATGATGGCGCTGCAGCGACTCGTACAGCGCCAGCCCCTGCAAGAGGAACCGATGATCGAAAAAAGTGGCGTAGTGTTCGGCTGCGGTGGTTTGGCGGTGGGAATTCATGGATGCGACGAGAAATTTATGTTTCGGCCCTCCGCTCGAAGACCAGGCCGAGGAAGTCGGCAAAGGACGGGGGCTGGTCCAAGGCCGGAAAAGAGGCCACCTCCTCGTAGAAGGGGGCGAGATACCGCGCCAGCTCCGTCCGGCTGAAAAACCGGCAGGGATAGGAGGCGGAATAAATCACGGACGGCACCTTTTGGATGGTGATCCGCTCGCGGTCGTTGTGGGTGAAGCCGGTCCGATCGATGAGAAGGCAGGATATGCCGCTGGCGCTGATCTCATCCAGCACCCGCCTCGGCTCCGGCAGGTAGCCGAGCACGCTGGAAAGGAGGGCGACGTCGGGCTGGCCCTCCGCCAGACATTCCGCAATCGAGGAATAAAAACGGAGATTTTCCGTTTCGAAATGCAAGCGGCCGCACCGGACAAAGTGCGGTTGCTCCACCACGCCCCAGCGCACTTCCGGCAAGCCCTCCAGCCACCGTCGGTGTTGGCTATAGGTGCTGCCGAGCGAGCCGCCGAAATCCAACACCCGCAGGCGTCCCTCCTTCCGCCCGGCGGCGTGCAGCAGCACGCTGAGAAGCGGCCAGGAGTATTCCGGGCGGGAAAAAACCACCGCATCGCGCTCAAAGGCGCCGTCTCCCGCCCGCACCCGCAGGGCGGCGTTTTTCACCTGCTCGAGGATATTCTGCTGATCGTAGCCGGGGCATTGTTCCGCCGCCTCCGCCCAGCTGGAGAAATTCCCCGACCAGCGGCAGACGCCGGCTGCCCGCTGCCGGTGCCAGCGCCGGGCCAGCGGGGGGAGAAGATCATGGATAAGAGTGCTCATGATAGCGGCAATCTGAAGCGAGGGGTTCGCCCAGCGCTTCTCCCAGCGCACGGCAGACCAGATCCTGTTTTTCCTCCGTCAGGGACGGATACATCGGGAGCGTGAAGATGATTTTCGCGTTCGCTTCGGTGTTCGGTAAACTGACGGGTTTGTCATCGGGCCGCTGGAAACCCCGCATGGTGTGAAGCGGCCAGGGATAATGCACCCCGAGGTGGATATCGTGGCGTTTGAGCTCGGTTATGAGTCGATCCCGATCCGGATGGCGGACCACATACAGATAATAGACATGCTCGTTCGCCGGTAAGACGCGCGGCAGGCAGAGGGAAGTCGGCGCGAGAATTTCCGCGTAACGCCGGGCCAGCGCGCGTCTCCGCTGCAGATAGGTTTCCAGGCGGCCAAGCTTGTAGCGAAGAATTTCCGCGTGGACCTCGTCGAGCCGGCAGTTGTGGCCGGGTTCCTCCGCGTAATAGGCGCCGTTCATCCCGTAGTAACGCAGGCGCCGCAGCCGCTCGGCCAACCGGGCGTCACGCGTGACAATGATGCCGCCGTCGCCATAACCTCCCAGCGGCTTGGTCGGATAAAAGGAAAACACCCCGGCATCGGACTGG
>DASRHD010000011.1:0-4887 GCA_035650695.1 Opitutaceae bacterium | reverse complement strand
ACCTGTCGAGGTATTCCATTCCCACCATTACTTGAGACACAACCAGCGGAGGCAGGAGCACCTGGCAACTCTGGGACTGGATCTAGCGCGCAAAACTGTCCTGGAGGTGGGGGCGGGGATCGGGGATCACTCCAGCTTTTTCCTCGATCGCGGATGCACTATGACCATTACCGAGGCCCGGCTCCAAAATTTGAGCTATATTCAAAAGCGTTATCCCGCTGCGACCGTCCGGCAACTCGACCTGAATGACCCGCCGGCAAACCTGGGCGGGACATTTGAAATCGTCTATTGCTATGGAACGCTTTATCACCTGGAAAAGCCGGAAACAGCACTGAAGTTCATGTCTTCACTTTGCACCGGTATGCTGCTGCTTGAAACGTGCGTCTCCTTCACCGATACCGGCACCATTAATCTATGGAGCGAGAATCCACTGGATCCCAGCCAGTCCATTCTCAGCCAAGGCTGCCGTCCGGCCCGAAGCTGGATTTTTGAAACGCTGAAGAAGTTGTTTCCTTACGTTTACATGCCGCTCACCCAACCATGGCATGAAGAATTTCCGCTGGATTGGACGGCGGTGGCTCCTTCGCCAAGTTCGCACTCCCGGGCTGTTTTTATCGCTTCCCGCGAAAAACTCGATTGCGCCTCCCTTACGGACAACATTCCAATGAAGCAGAGGCGTTGTTAAACGGGTCCGAAGAACACTTGACCATTAATCCGGCGGCCAAGCCGAAAAGAATAATTTCAAGAATTGGGTGCTGGAGCGTGCTCGATGGCAGCTGGATAGCCATATTCACATCTTCGCCCGAAAATAACCGACGAGGGCATTGGCGTGGCCATGCCCCATCCCGTGTTTCGCCTTCAGCCACTCGACCATTTCCATGTGCTTCATTTCGCCGAGCCCCCGCAGCAGGCTGAGCCAGTGTTCAATCGGTTTGCCATACTTCTTCTCGATCGACGGAAAGTATGACGCCGGGCCTTTGAGTTTTGTTTTTTCAGGCATAAAAATTGATCATCCGCTTGGTTCAAAACTTCGTTGAGATGCCGGAAATCCGATGATGTTACCTCACTCGCTTAAGATGCTTCTCATTTAATTTGCATATTTTCAAGTCGGCAAAGATCGAACGAATATAATCAAATTCGTCACGGGTATTGAACCGAAAAAAAGTGGAGAGGTACGGATTCGGTCCATATACCCAGGTAAGAGTCGACTGGGTGGGCACAGCGTTGCCTGCGATCCGCCATTCGTGAATTTTCATGTTTCGTGAAAGCAGGATAAGCGCCTGCGTCTGTGGTAAGTCGGCTTCATTTGCCACGAGCATTTCAAATGCGGTTTCAAAATCAGACTCGTCGAGATTGAAATAGCCGTTTCTCGAACTCTTTTTCAGGGCGGATTCGTATCGCTGGACCAGCTCGATCGGAATCGCTTGGTCGGATGCGGAGCGACAAATCCATAGAGAAGCGACAGTGAACTCTCCGCGTGCAATCGCCAACGTTTCAAATTGGCTGGCGAGTGTTCGTTCGACCGACGGCTTCATTCTCCTGAGAGAATGGCCCCAGATATTGGATTTTGGCGGCTGGTACCGTAGCATGGCTTGCCGAACAGCGGAATTCGCTGCACCCGAGTGCAGCGAAACCACCTGCCTCTCGCCACCCAAAACGCCGTCGACCGATAGGGCGGCGTGCGGCGTTCAGGACCGCAGACCAAGCCTTCGCCCGGCCCTTATTTGGGCTCGAACAGCGCGCTGATCGTCACGTAGTATCCGTCGGGATCCCGGAAGGAGAACTCGCGGGTTTGGGTGTTTGGATTCACGTGCGGTTCCTCTTCGAAACGGGCGACGAGCGTGCGGGAGCGCTGCAGGGCTTTTTCGTAGTCATCGACGCGGAAGAAGAGGAGAAGCCCGTTGCCCGGCGGCACCTTGTCCGGGCTCATCAATGGCGGATGCCCGTGGGCGCCCCACTGGTGGAGGCAGAGCAGGACGGTTCCATCCGTGTCCAGGATTTGCCCGAAGTAGTGATGGCCCGGCGCTGTCTCCGGCAGCCCGAGGAGCGACTGATACCATTTGAAGCTACGAGTGACGTTCTTCACGCCGATGACGGTCCAGGTGCGCTTCATCTTTTCAGCTTATTTGGTGCGCGTTTTTTTCATCATGGGCTTCATCTACAACTTTGTAGACGTTCCTTGACGATCAAATCCGTGTTCGCATCACACCACTTCCTTTGCCAGGCGCTGGAGAAGAGCGGTCGATGCGCCCAACATAAAGATGCCAATCGCCGAACAGGCGACGAAATCGCGGATCGCATGGTCGCGAATCGCCAGGGAGATCAATGGAATGGCGGTCACGACGATCCCCAGAAAATAAACACTGGGGATTTTGAAGATTTTTGCGAGAGGCAGGAAATGCAGTCCAACCACGATCGCGACAACGATGGGGATCAGATCCGGACGGTGATGGGCAGATGCCAAGGAAACGCCGCCGCCGGCCAGAAGAACTTCCACGATGACCACAATGCGGTACGGCCAGCCAAAAGATCGCGGCCTGTTTATGTCCGTTACCGGCGGCTGCCGTCGCCGGACGTAACGGAAGGAGGCGATATTCCAGGCGAGAATCGTGCAGGCGAGAACGCCAACGACGACCAGCCAGATCGAGGCACGGGCGCCAAGGAAAGAAGCGCCCCAGAGCAACCAAACCGGGCCGACGAAGGATCCGATGAGGGCTGATTTTGCGGGAGAGAACATGGCAGGCCGCGGGATCGTTTATGGAAACAGGACCGTTAGAGGGCTAACGCGGCCGCCGGTCTGGTGTCAAAACCAAGCTGCGCCTATCGCTGACGCGTTGCGAGCACCGGTTCGGTCGAATTGATTAAGGAGCTTTGTCTGGCCGGAAGGCTTCCGCCGAGGCGCGTTGTTGGCGGCGCGATTCCACTTCCGCCCGGACCGCTTCCAGGCTCTGAGCCTCCCTGCAGTGCAATTTTTCCTCGGAATTGTCTTAGGGCGGAGCTGCGAACTTCCGCGCAAAGTCAGCCTCCAGTCGGCTTCAGAAAAAGCTCAAATGTGCCGGCCGACTTCACCAGCCGGTTATACCACTGATTCAGGTCGATGTTTGTATTCAAGGAAAGCCATCGCACCAGCGGAATGCCGCGCGCGCCCGCTTCGCGGACGACCGCCTCAAACAATGCCGTGGCGATCCCGTTCCGCCGGTGCTGCGGTGCGACGTATAAATCGCCAAGATGAGCGATTCGCTGCGCAATCAGTCCGGAAACGGTAAGGTAAGCCAGGGCGAAGCCAACCGCCTCATGGTTGTCGAATGCCAAAAGACAGAAACCGGCGGCAGGGTCGCCCAACTGCTCCGCCAGGAACCGGCGCGTCTGCTCCTTACCCGCCGCCGTGAGCTGACCGTAATGCTTCTGGTAGGCACGAAACAGCGGCAGGATCGTGGGCAGATCCTCGCGCGAGGCCAATCGAATGATCGGATCTTTTCTTTTCGGCCCCTTCATAGCCGGTTCAAATGCGTGTGCTTAAAGCCCGTTTCATATTTCAAGCCATAGCCGAGAAGCCGGTCGAATCCGATGTGCGCAACCCAAATCAGCGCAATAGGCATGATGGCCGACAACCCGGCGAGATGGCCGATTGCTGCCAACAGGAACGGTGCAAGATAAGTGTGTCCCGAATTATACGCAATGGCTCCAATGTTTTGGCCGAAAAAGTAGCTGGCGATGGAGATGTCCGGCGCCAGAAACAGGACGGCAAATTCAAACCAGGACGCGCCCAATTGACGATAGGCGACGCAGGCGACCGTCACGGCCATCAGCCCTTCGAGCTGCAGCAGAAATTTTGGAAGCGATGATTTCATTTGCGCACCGGCGGTATTCGGCGGCTTCGCACGCCGCTGGCAAGGTGGAAGTTGAGGGGAGCAAATACGTGTCTCCGCCATAAAAAACGCCACCGGACAGATCGGGGCCGAACTCCCGCCGCTTCCCGCTGTCGATTCCCTGGCGCGCCGCGCCCTTCGCGCGGCCGCCGGGATGAAATTATCGGCCAAACATTTAAAACGCTACAAGGAGATCGCCGGATTGCTCTGGAAGTACGGCCGGTCCGACCTCGCCCAGAAACTGAGCGTGGACGACGATTTCGCCTCCCCCAGCCTGCCGGGAAACACCGATATCGCGCCGGCCGAGCTGGCCAACGACCTCGAGGCGATGGGACCGACTTACGTTAAGCTCGGGCAGATGCTCGCCGGCCGGCCCGACCTGCTGCCGGATCCGTACTTGAAGGCGCTCTCCCGCCTGCAGGACCGGGTGACGCCTTTCCCCTTCGCCCAGGTGGAGGAGATCATTCTGGCCGAGCTCGGTGTGCGCATTTCCAAGGCATTCGCGCGCTTCGATCCCGAGCCGTTGGCCGCGGCCTCGCTCGGACAGGTGCACCTTGCCGCGCTGCGCGACGGGCGGCCGGTGGTGGTCAAGGTCCAGCGCCCCGACATCCGCCCGCTCATCGCCGAGGACTTCGATGTGCTGGAGCAGATTGCCGCCGCCCTTGACGACCACACGGATATCGGCGCGCGCGTCCGGTTCGGCGGCCTGGTTGAGGAATTCCGTTTCACCATCCAGCAGGAGCTGAATTATGAGCGCGAGGCGCAGAACCTTATCTCGGTCGGCCAAAATCTGAAAAAATTCCCGCTCATTGTGGTGCCGCAGCCGGTGCTAGACTATTGCACGCGCTGCATTCTGACGATGGAATACATTCCCGGCGCAAAGATCACCGCGCTCGGGCCGCTCGCCCGGATTGATCGGCTGGATGGCGCCGCGCTGGCGGAGGAAATGTTCAAGGCTTACCTCAAGCAAGTGCTGGTCGACGGGCTGTTCCATGCCGATCCGCATCCGGGGAATATT
>DASRHD010000010.1:0-3296 GCA_035650695.1 Opitutaceae bacterium | reverse complement strand
GGCAATCTCCTTCTCAACCGCGGCCGGGTCGATGGCGCCGACCACGATCACGACCATGCGCTCAGGCCGATACCAGGTGTTGTAGAGATCGACGAACCGATCGCGTTTCGCCTGCTCGATCACTTGAGTCTCGCCGATGGGCAGGCGCTTCGAGAAAAGCGTGTCGCCGAGCAGAAAATTGAACGAGGCGACCTCCTGGCGATAGCTCACGGAATCCCGTGTGCGCTTTTCGCTGAGAATGATGGGACGTTCCTTGTCCACCTGGTCGGGCTGGAGGAGGAGGGTGCCGGCGAAATCGGCAAAGACCTGCAGTCCCTCGGCCACGGTGGCGGACTGGGTATCGGGCAGCTCGATCTGGAAGGCGGTGTGGTCGAAGGTGGTGTAGGCATTGGTGTCGCCGCCGAAGCTCATGCCGAGGTGCTGAAAATACTCGACCAGGGTGCCGGGTTTGTAATGGGCGCTGCCGTTGAAGCACATGTGCTCGAGAAAATGGGCGAGGCCGCGCTGGTTTTCGGCTTCGTCGAGCGAGCCGGCGAGGACGAGGAGGCGAAGGGAGGCGCGGTTCTTCGGTTCATGGTTGGGCAGAATGACGTAGCGCACGCCGTTGGGCAGGGCGCCGAAGTGTGCCGCCGGATCCGGCTTCAGGTCGCTGGCGGCCTGGGAAAACGGCAGGGGCGCGGCGGCCCGGGCAACGGCGAAGACGAAAACAATAACGACGGCGGGGAGGAGACGGCGGAGCATGGGACTAGGGTTGAGCAATGATGTGACCGGCAAAAGCCGAAAAAGAGACGAAATTTTTTTGTGACTTTGGGCCGGTTTCTGCGCCAAGCTGGGGCCTTCATGCTTTGGCTTTACCGGCTGCTGTTCCTGCCCGTGCTGCTCGCGGCGTCGCCTTTCTATTTGCGCCGCATGCGGCGGCGCGGAGGGTACGGACGAAATTTCCGGAACCGGTTCGGCTCATACGGCCCCCTGCCGCCGAAACGGCCGGGCGTGCGCCGCATCTGGCTGCAGGCGGTGAGCGTAGGCGAGGTGCTGGCGATCGCGCCGGTGCTGGAGGCGCTGGGGAAGGATCCGACCGTGGAGATTTTTCTGACCACGACCACGAGCACCGGCTATGCGCTGGCGCGGGAAAAATATGCCGGCCTCGTGCTGGGGGTGGGCTATTTTCCATTGGATTTCTGGATGTTCAGTGTGCGGGCGTGGCGCCGGATCGGGCCGGATCTGGCCATTCTCACCGAGGGCGAGCGCTGGCCGGAGCACCTGGCGCAAGCGGCGCGGCGCGGCGTGCCGGCGCTGGCGGTGAACGCGCGCCTGAGCGACCGGAGCTTCCGGCGGATGCAACGGGGACGTTTCTTCATGCCCGCGCTGCTCGGAGGACTGACCCGCGTGCTGGCGGCCTCGGCGCCGGACGCGGAACGCTTCCGGGCGCTGGGCCTGGCGCCGGAACGGATCGCGGTGACGGGCAACCTGAAACTCGACGTCGCAATTCCGCCGTTGAGCGAGGCGGAAAGAGTCCGGTTGCGCCGGGAACTCGGACTTGCCGCGGAGGCGCGCGTGTTACTGGGCTCCTCGACCTGGCCGGGTGAGGAGGCGGCGCTGCTGGCGGCGCGCCGGGCGGCGGAGCGGGCAGGCGTTCCCTGCAGCCTGCTGCTCGTGCCGCGGCACGCCGAGCGGCGCGATGAAATCGAGGAACTGCTGAAAAAATCCGGCGAAGCCCATCACTTTCGTTCACGCGGCGCCGCGGCCGGCGAGGTGCCGGTCACGGTGGCGGACACCACCGGCGAACTGCGCCGGTTGGCGCAGCTGGCCGACCTGATTTTTTGCGGCAAGAGCCTGCCGCCCCATACGGAGGGGCAGACGCCGGTGGAGGCGGCGGCGCTGGGCAAGGCGATTTTGTTCGGGCCCGGCATGGCGAATTTCCGGGCCATCGCCCGCGAACTCGCGGCTTGCGGCGGTGCGCAGACCGTACGCGACGAGGCGGAACTTGCGGCCGTCAGCCTCCAGCTGCTGCGCGACGACGCGGCCCGGGCGGCAATGGCATCGGCGGCTCGCGGATGGCAACAGGCGAATCAGGGCGCGGTGGCGCGCACCCTGGAAATTCTGCGCGCCGAACTCGTCGTGCAGCCCTGACCGCCTAACCGGCGATCGGTGCCGTGGGCGGGGGCGGCGGCGGGCTGCTGTCCGTGGGGAGGGTGGCCGGAGTGGGCGGAGGAAGGGCGGGACCGCCATCGTAAAGATGCACCATGTGCTGGCGCTGGTCGTGGGTGAAGATTTCGGCGTAACGGCCCCAGCTGAGGAGGGTGCGGAAGAGCGGCCGGGTTTTCTCGTGCGGCAGGGCCGCCTGCAGCTCGCGCATCAGCTCCTCGTCGGGCAGCGTCTGGTTTTCCTGCACCCGGATGAGGCGGATGAGCAGCTCGAAAATCTTCAGTTTTATCAACTGATCGCGGACGAGGCGTTTTTGGTCGTCGGTCGAGGCGTTCACGACTTCGCGGCCGAGCGGGGTGAGAATGACATCCTGTTCCGGGGTTTGCACGAAGCCGAGGAGTTCGGCGGCCTTGACCACACGGACGACGTAGCCGAATTCCTTGCCGAAGCGTTCGGCCAGTTCGAAGACGTCGTTCGGCGTATCGCCGAGGAGGGAAAGCAGTCCGAGCACTTCGCCCGGCGTGACGTAGGGCAGCGAAACCGGGGCGATGCGCCGGCGGGTCTCGTCCACCTTGGTGACGACCTTGCCGGCCTCGGCGGGAGTGACGTCGGGCAGATTGGTGTGGGTGAGAATGCAGTGGAGCTGTTCGACCACCTTGCGGAACTCGGGCGAATCGGGGTCGCGCGGATAGGGCAGGGAATTTGGCACGATGACGTCGACCCGCCCCGGCTGCGCCGCCATGACCACGATGCGGGTGGCGAGGTAGACGGCTTCGGAAATGTTGTGGGTCACGAAGACCATCGTGCGCAAGGGATGGTTGGGATCGGCGAGGAGGCGGCCGATTTCGTTGCGGAGCGTCTCGGCGGTGAGAACGTCGAGCGCGCTAAAGGGCTCGTCCATCGCCAGGACCTCGGGATTGGCGATGAGGGCTCGGGCAATGCCGACACGCTGCTTCATTCCGCCGGACAACTCACGCGGGTAGGCGTACTCGTAGGCGCCGAGGCCGACGGTATTGAGCACGACCTCCAGCCGGCGCTGCTGCTCGTCGGCCGGGAGGTGCTCGACCGGGAGGAGAATGTTGCCGCGAACCGTCAGCCAGGGAAAGAGGGCGAAATTTTGAAAAACCATGGCGACGCCGGGGGAGACGCCG
>DASRHD010000009.1:0-3013 GCA_035650695.1 Opitutaceae bacterium | reverse complement strand
ACGCCTTCAAGGCCATGATCGAAACCGCGGTGAAGGAATACAAAAACTTCAAGGTTGCCGCCACCACCCTCCGCCGCGTCATCACCGCGACAAAAAATGACTGGAGCGCGATCCTCTGGCACGACGGCAAATTCTACGAGAGCCGCAAGTATCCCGAGCTTGAGATCCTCGACCGCGTCGGCGGCGGCGACAGCTTCGCCTCCGGCCTGCAATTCGGCTTCCTCCAGTTCAACGACCCGCAAAAGGCGGTCGACTATGGCGCCGCACACGGAGCGCTCGCCTCGACCACGCCTGGCGACACCTCCATGGCCACGCGCAAGGAAGTCGAGAAAACGATGGGCGGCGGCGGTGCTCGCGTGGTGCGTTAACCTCGCCCTATTCGCCTCTCGTTTACATAAGACGTAGGGGTTATACCTTGGAAGGCCCGGCTTGCCCGGGCCTTTTTTTTTATATTTAACGTAAATGTTTCCTTACAGGAACGTCTTCGCTTCCAAAAATTAAAAAAAGCAGGCCGTCCTCGCTTTCTTTCCTCCCGGCTTCGATTTGCAGATTTGACATAATCTTTACCAGCCTCCGTTGCATGGACCCTGAGCGCAACAACCGGATTCTCGTAATCGACGACAACCGTGCGATTCACGAAGATGTGCGCAAGATTTTGTGCTCCTCTCTTCCGGAGAAAACGGCGTCGCTCGCCGCGCTGGAAAAAGAGCTGCTGGGCGGACCGGCCACGCCGGTCGTGGCCGCGCCGGTGACAAACTTCACCGTCGATTCCGCCTATCAAGGGCGCGAAGGCCTCGCCATGGTCGAGCAAGCGCTCGCCGCCGGCCGGCCCTATGCGATGGCGTTTGTGGACGTGCGCATGCCGCCCGGCTGGGACGGAATTGAAACCACCCTTGAATTATGGAAGGTCGCGCCCGACCTCCAGATCGTGATCTGCACCGCCTATTCCGACTATTCCTGGGAGGAGATGCTGGCCAAGCTGGGCAGCTCCGATCGCCTGCTCATTCTTAAAAAACCGTTCGATACCGTCGAGGTCCAGCAGCTGGCCAACGCCCTGACCGAAAAATGGAATCAGCTGCAGCAGATCCGGGCCAACGCCGCCGAACTGGAACGCCGCGTGCGCGAACGCACCGCCGATCTTCAGGCCACCAATGCCGCCCTCCAAGACGAGATCGCGCGGCGCGTGCGCATCGAGGAGGCCCTGGTCCAGGCCAAGGAGGCGGCGGAAAGCGCCGATCGCGCCAAGAGCGCCTTCCTCGCCAACATGAGCCACGAAGTCCGCACCCCGATGAACGGCGTCATCGGCATGGCCAATCTTCTGCTCAAAAGTCCGCTCAACCCGGAGCAGCGCGATCTGGTCGAAACTCTGTGCCAGAGCGGCGAAGCCCTCCTTACCATCATCAACGACGTCCTCGATTTTTCCAAGATCGAGGCCGGCCGACTCACGCTCGAATCGATCGATTTCAACCTCGCCGAACATCTCGAGATGGCGCTTGATCTCCACGCCGACACGGCTGATCGCAAAAATGTCGAGCTGGTCATGGAAATTGATCCGGCGATTCCGCGTTACGTCCGCGGCGATCCCGTCCGACTCCGGCAGATCATGCTCAACCTCGTGGGCAACGCGGTCAAATTCACGCCGAAGGGCGAGGTGGTGGTGCGGGTTGCCCCGGTCGGCGCGGTGGCGGAGCGGGTCGGCCTGCGCTTTGAAGTGTCCGATTCCGGCATCGGCATTCCGCCGGAGGTCCAGGCCGGCTTGTTCAAGCCCTTCGTCCAGGCGGACAGCTCCACCACCCGCAAGTATGGCGGCACCGGACTCGGCCTCGCCATTTGCAAGCGGCTGGTCGAACTCATGGCCGGCCAGATCGGGGTGACGAGCAAGCCGGGGCATGGCTCGACTTTCTGGTTTACCGTCGAATTGGAGCGGACCTCCGAGGCGCCGCCGGAGAGCGAGCTGGCCGTGGCGTCGTCTCCACTCAACGGCCGGCGCATTCTCGTGGTCGATGACAACGCCACCAACCGAAAGCTGATGGCGCATCTGCTCACCGCCTGGAAATCGACGCACGGTTCCGTCGACTCCGGTGCGGCCGCCCTCGCCGAGTTGCGGCGGGCCGCGGCCGCCGGTGCGCCTTATGAGCTGGCGGTGCTCGATTATCACATGCCGGAAATGGACGGATTGGATTTGGCAGCGGCCATCCGCGGCGACAAAACCCTCGATCCGCTCCATCTCGTGCTGCTCACCTCGCGCGGCGAACGCCTGAGCAGCGATGAAATGCAAAAACATGGTTTTGCCGCCTGCGAACTGAAGCCGGTTCATCCGGAAAAACTCCGGCTCAAACTTGGCCGCGTCCTCAACCACCGCTCTCCCGCCGCCAGGCCGGAAACGGGGGCGACGGCGATGGCGGGCCGGCCGGGCCGGGAGGGATCGGCCATTCTGGTCGCCGAGGACAATGCGGTGAACCAGAAGGTGGCCCTTCTCCAGTTGCGCACCCTCGGTTTTGAGGCCGATGTCGCCGCCAACGGACGCGAGGCCCTCGAGGCGCTGCGCCGCCACCGTTATTCGCTCGTGCTGATGGACGAACAGATGCCGGAAATGGATGGGATCGAGGCCACCCGCCGCATCCGCCAGGCCCAGGCGGCCGGCGATCCGAATTTTCCTCCCAACCTCAGCATCGTCGCCATGACCGCCAACGCCATGGCCGGCGACCGCGAAGCCTGCCTCGCCGCCGGCATGAATGATTACCTGGCCAAGCCCCTCAAGCTCGAGGCGCTGCGCAAGGTCCTCGCCACCTATTTGCCGGCGCTCTCCACCAACGCCGCCTGATCAATATGAAAAACGCCGCCCCTGATCGCACCCAGCTCGATCACACCCTTCTTTCCGTCTTCCTCGAATATGTCCCCGATTTTGTTTACTTCAAGGACCGGGACTCGCGCTTCCTGGCCTTGAGCGCCTCGCATGCGCGCTACTTCGGCTGCCACGGCTCCGACGAGGTCATCGGCAAGACCGATTTCG
>DASRHD010000008.1:0-2321 GCA_035650695.1 Opitutaceae bacterium | reverse complement strand
GCCCGGCTGCGATGCGTCTCGATGCACGCCATCACGCCGAGTTCGTTGGTGAGCTCGAGAAGGTGGCCGAAAAATTCCACGCTCTGCGCCATCGACCAGCTGTCGCAGCCGGCCAGGACGGTGAGAAAAACCGGCGCGCAGCCGAGCGCAGCTTCGGTCTTCCGGCGAAAATCGTCCAAATGCCGCGCCGGCAGCCGGCTCTCCGGGACGTAGCCGCCGCCGGTGGTGATCTCGGCAATGAACGGCACGCCGGCGTCGCGCACCTTGGCGGAAAATTCCGTCCGCGCATTTTTTTCCAGCGGAACCGGCCCCTCCACGCCGTCGAAGGCGCCGGCACGGCAGTCAGCCAGCGCGGCGTCGAGATCGAAGCCGTTGGTCCAGAGCGAGCGAAAAAGGTGCAGGCGCAGGCTCATGGGTTCAGGGTCAGGGCGACGCGAAATCCGGTGTTGTCGCGACGATGCGCACGCGGCAGCGAATCGCGCCAACCGCTGCGCAACAGGCGGGGGAGATAGTCCCAGGCGCCGCCCCGAATCACGCGCCGGTCGGACTCGCCGCCGTCGATCCAGGCCGAACCGTCGATAGGCGCACCGACGTAATCGGGATGCCAGACGTCCTCGACCCATTCGCAGACGTTGCCATGGAGATCGTGCAGCCCAAATGGGTTTGGCTCATAGGTGTCCACCACCGTCCGCCGGCCCGGACCGATGCGCTTGCCGTCCTCGCTGTACAAAAAGTTTGCCGCCTCGACGGTGATTTCTTCGCCGCTGGCAAACGGCATGCGGGTGCCGGCGCGGCAGGCATATTCCCACTCGGCTTCGGACGGCAGGCGGAAAGGCTCGCCGTTTTCAGCGCGCAACCAGGCGCAGTAGGCCTGGGCCTCGTCCCAGCTCACATTCACCACCGGCCAGTCCGGATCGTCGTCGAGGGCATGGTCCGGCACAAGGGCGCGGTATTCGCCGACCGTGACGGGAAATCGACCAAGGGCGAACATCCGGTCGATCACGACGCGATGCAACGGCCGCTCCGTGTCCGTGGCAAATTTGTCGTCCGCGGTTTCACCCATGCTGAAAACGCCCGGCGGAATCTTGACCAATGCCGGCGCTGTCTTGATTTCAGACATCATCGATCCACCTCCCTTCCCGTACATTGGCCGGCGCGGTCACGGCATAGTCGGTCCAGCCGGCGGTGAGGCCGCCGTCGATGGCGATGTTCTGGCCGGTGAGGTAGGCGGCCTCGTCCGAGGCCAGAAAATGGCAGAGCGCCGCAACCTCCTCCGGTTCGCCGAGCCGGCCGAGCGGCGCGCGCTGCTCGATGAAGGGAATCTCGGGATTGTCCGGGATGTCCGTCACGGCCGGCGTGCGGATCGTGCCGGGGCTGATGGCGTTCACCGTGATGCGGCGCGGCGCGAGCTCGATGGCGCCAAGGCGGGTGAGATGGATCACCGCGGCCTTCGAGGCGGCGTAGGCCGCGGCGCCAGGCGTGGCGAGCAGGCCGGCAAAGGAGGCGATGTTGATCACACGGCCGCCATCAGCGAGCATGCGCGCGGCGTGTTTCAGGCCGAGGGCGACGCTGTTCACGTTGACGGCAAAGGTGCGCTCGAGCAGCGGTCCGGTAAGGCCGTCGAAGCCGACCCCGAGGGGTTGAATCCCGGCGTTGTTGACCAAAATGTCGATACGGCCGAATTTTTCCCGCGCCGCGGTGAGCATGGCCGCGACGTCGTCCTCACGCGACACGTCCGTTTGATGAAAATCAAAATTATCGGCCGTCGGCCGTCGGTCCGCGACCAGTACGCCCGCGCCGGCGTCGCGAAAGCGCCGGGCGATGGCGAGCCCGATGCCGGAGGAGCCTCCGGTGACAATGGCGAATTTTTCCGCGAGCGAAAACACGGCGGGGTAAAAAGGGGTTTCAAGCACGCTGGCCGGGCGCGGCGGGGCGGTCATCGGTCGGCCAGACGCCGCGGATGCGCGCCGCGAGATAACGGTGAAAGAGCCAGACGGGCATTTCGAGATGACTGAGCCGGCCCGGCTGCCAGCCGCTGGCGTAGAGTCCGCGCTGCACCGCGGTGCAGACCTCCATGTCCTCGAGATGGAAATCCACCAGCGACTTGGCGATTTTTTCGCGCAGCAGGGGAAAATTTTCCCGCGCCGCCAAATCCGGCGGGACCAGCGTGGTGGTGAGGAGTTTCAACCGGTCCGGTCCGAGCGGCTGGAGTCGGTACCAGATGACGCGGTCGGGCGCGGTCGCGAGCAGAAACGTCGGATGGGCGAGGAACAGGCCCCATTCGGTTTTCTGCTGCTCGCTCAAGCCCGGCACGGGCGGAG
>DASRHD010000007.1:0-8431 GCA_035650695.1 Opitutaceae bacterium | reverse complement strand
AGGCGGGCAAGGGCACCGGCCTTGGCCTGGCCATGGTTTACGGCGTGGTGCAGCAAAGCGGCGGCTACCTGCAGGTCCACAGCGCCCCCGGCGTCGGCACCACCTTCGAAATTTTCCTCCCCGCCGTGCGCGAGCGCGCCGCCCATCTTTCCAACGGGCTGCCCGCCCTCCCCGCCACCCGCGGGCGCGAAACCGTACTCCTCGTCGAGGAGGACGATGTCGTCCGCAAGATGGTCGCCGGCATTCTCACCGCCGACGGCTACAAGGTGATTGCCGCGCGGCGGGCCGGTGAAGCCCTGCGCGAGACGCGCCGGCGCGGTCCGGCCCATTTGCTCGTGGTTCAGCTCGGCGACGCGGCGGGGGAAAACGAGAAGCTGGTCCGCGCCCTCCATGCCGCCCAGCCCCGCCTCCGCGTGATCGACACCGGCCGGGCCGTGGCCCAGCCCCTGGCCTGGCTTCCGCGCGAACACCAGACCTGCCTGGCCAAGCCCTTCGAACTTAGCGTGCTGCTCCGCGCCATCCGGGCATTGCTCGACGCCAAGCCCTGACCTCCGGCCCGATCCCGTCGGTGACGGCCGGTTTCCCCTTCTCTAACCTCGACGCCGGGCGCCGCCGCCGTCAAAAACCACCGCGTGCAACTTTACCTCGTCCGCCATGCCGATGCCGTCGCCGAGCAGGAAGACACCCGGCGGCCGCTCAGCACGCGCGGCCGCGCCGAATGCGCCCGCCTCGTCGCCTTCTTTCAGCGCAACGGCGCCCTTCACCCCGTCCAGTTCTGGCACAGCCCCCTCCTCCGCGCCCTCGAAACCGCCCGCCTCCTCGCCGAGGGACTGAAGCTCGACGCCGCGCTGGTCGAGACCCCGGGCCTGCGGCCGGAGGACGACCCGGTGGAAATCGTCACTCGTATTGAAGAAATGAATACAAAAATGGACCTCGCCCTGGTCGGCCATGAACCGCACCTGAGCGCGCTCGCCACCCTGCTCGTGCGGGGCAAGCTCCGTCCCGTCGGCTTCGAGGTCAAAAAAGGCGCGGTCCTCGCCTTCGAGCCGGCCGGCGGCGTGCACAAAAAGTCGGGCCGCCGCCGCTGGCATGCCCTCTGGCAGGTCGATCCCGCCCTCCTCGGTCCGGCGTCCGACCGTGCCTGAACGGCGTTATCGCATTGCCCGCCGGACCGGAGCGCCCTAGCGTCCGGCCGCCTCGTCATGGAAATTTCGCAGCCTCCGTTCGGACGCCTCGGCTCGCGCACGCTGGCCGCCATTGTCTTCACCGACGTGGTGTCCTTTTCCGCCCGGATGCAGCGCGACGAGGTGAAAACCCTCGCCCTCGTCACCCGCGACTTTGCCGAAATGCGCCGGCTCTGCACCGCCCGCGGCGGCGCCGTTCTCAAGACCACGGGCGACGGCCTGCTCTGCTATTTCGCCAGCGCCGTCGAGGCGGTGGCCTGCGCACTCGAGATGCAGCGGCATTTTGCCAGCCTGGAAAAAACCCTTCCCGCCGCCGAGGTGCTGCAGCACCGCATCGGCATTCATCTGGGCGATGTGCTGGTGCAGGAGCAGGACGTGATGGGCGACGGCGTCAACATCGCCGCCCGCCTCCAGGCCGAGGCCGAGCCCGGCGGGATCTGCATTTCCCAGACCGTTTACGACGTGGTGAAAAACAAGCTTGAGCTGCAGGCCACCTACCTCGGCGCACGCGAACTAAAAAACATCGCCCACGCCGTCCCGATTTACCACATCCTGCTCGAGGCCCAGGCGCGCAATCAGGCGCCCGGGGCGGGGACTCCGGCGACGAAAAACGCCCGCTGGCTCTGGGCCGCCGCCGGCCTCGCCTTGAGCGCCGGGGTCGGCGCGCTCCTTTATTTTCATCACCCAACCAGCGTTGCTCCGGCGGCACAGGCGCCGGCCGCGAAATCCGCTCCCACCCCGGCCGCAGCGTCCGGTCCGGAACCGAAGGAGCCGGCCGCTCCCGTCTCCGGCAATCTGGGCGCGGAACGAAATTCCCGGGCGTTTGCGGCCCGCCGCGAATTTCTCCAGGAAATTCGCGAGCCCTACCTGGTCCATTACGATTTCGACGGCCTGCTCCAGGCCATGCAAAGCGGAAAGATAAAGGTGGACAGCCCCTATCCGCTGCAATTTCGCCGCAGCATCGAGCACATGGCGGAAATGAAATCGTGGTTCCTCGAGCGCCTTTCTCATTACACCGCCGTCCAGCCGCTGATCGTGCCGCGCTTTGCCGGCGGCGGAGAAAAGGATTATCGGGTTTACGGTGCACCACCCGACAAGATCATGGTCGTGTCCGGCGGGACGCCCGCGACCCAGGCCCTGGCCGATTTGAAGCCGCCGTTTTTCGGACTGTTGTTGATGGCGGCGATCAAAAATGACCCGGCGGTGCCCAACGACGTCCTGCTCGGCGCCTCCGTCTTCGCCCGCTACAACAACCTTTCCGAGATGGAGCTGGAACTGCAGCCGATGAGTGCCGGCGGGCGGCCCAATAAAAAATGATCCTGCATCTTTTGCCCACGCGCACCGGCGGCGCGGCGGAGAACATGGCGCTGGATCTGTTGCTCCTGCAGCGTTACCCGGAGCCGGCGGCGCGCTTCCGTCATTATGAATGGCGATCGCCAGCCTTCACCTTCGGCCTGAGCCAGCCGCTTGGCTTCGTCCGGGCTCAGCTCCCGCCCGGTCATTTCGATCTCTGCCGCCGGCCGACCGGCGGCGGCGTGGTCGACCATCGCGAGGACTGGACTTACACTTTGGTCATCCCACGCGGCCACCCGCTCGAGGCCGAGCGCGCCACCGAATCCTACCGGGTGGTGCACGCCGTCATGGCCGAGGCGTTCCGCCGCCTCGGCGTCCCGGCGGTTTTAAAGGAACGCCGGGACGAGAATGCCAGCAGCCTGCCCGGGGTCTGTTTTCAAAAACCGGAGATCTACGACCTGCTCCATCAGCGTACCGGCGAAAAAATTGCCGGCGCGGCGCAAAAACGGAACAAGCACGGCCTGCTCATGCAGGGCTCGATCTGGAAACCGGCGGCGGGGCCCGCCGACTGGGACGCTTTCGCCGAAACATTTCCCGCCGGCCTGGCCGCCGCCCTCGGCACCGAGCTGCGGCCGTCACCCTGGCCTGAGTTCGCCGACGGGGAGCTGGAGGCTTTGATCGAACACTATTCCTCGCCGGAGTGGATGGAGTCGCACTGACCGCCGCCCGCGCGCCGCAGCGTGACGACGCACTCGAGGTGGCGGGTCTGCGGAAAGAGATCGAACGGCTGGACCGCGCCGAGTTCGTAGCCGGCGCCGAGAAAATGCCGGAGGTCGCGCATCTGCGTCGCCGGATCGCAGGAGACGTACACCACCGCGCGCGGCCCGAAGGCAAGGAGCTGCCGGAGGAAATTTTCGTCGCAGCCCTTGCGCGGCGGATCGATCACCACGGCGGTCTCGGCCGGCGGAAAATCCACCCCGGCAAAAACCGTGGCGGCCTCCCCGGCTTGAAAGGCGGCGTTGGCGATGCCATTGGCCGCGGCGTTTTCCCGCGCGAAGGCCACGCTGGTCTCGCTGATCTCCACCCCGGCGACGCGCTCGAAGGCACCCGCGGCGGTGAGGGCGAACAGCCCGCTGCCGCAATAGGCGTCGACCAGAAAGCGCGCGCCGCTGGCCGCCGCCTGATCGCGGACGTGAGCGGTGAAGGCCGGCAGGATGAAGGGATTGTTCTGAAAGAAATCGCGGGCAAGGAACCGCAGCTTCAGGCCGCCGACCTCCTCCGTGACGACGGTGTCATAATCGGTGGTGACGGTGCCGCCGGCGTCGCGGAGCAGAAGCGTGGCGCCCCGGGCAAATTTTTCCGCCGCGGCGGCCGCCCGCACCTCGGTCCGCACCGCGGCCAGTCTTTCGTTGATCGGACCGGTCGCAATCTCGCAGCGCGGCACATCGACGATGTCAAAGCGCGTTCCCTGCCGCAAAAAGCCGATGGCCAGCTCGCGGTCCGGACGCGGCAGGGCGAAGTGCGGCGTGATTTTCGAGCGATAGCCGAATTCACGCGGCGAACCGATGACCGGCGCGACCTCGAAATGGACGCCGGCAAGGTGCTCGAGCAACTCCGCCACCTGACGGCGCTTCCAGGCGAGTTGCTCGGCATAGGCCAGATGCTGGTACTGACAGCCCCCGCAGCGGCCGGCCAGCGGGCAGCGCGGGACGATCCGCTGGGGTGAAGGCCGCAGCACCGCGACGAGGTCGGCCTCGGAAAAATTCTTGTGGTTGCGAAAGACCCGCACGCGCACCCGCTCGCCGGGAAGGGCAAACGGCACCATTACCACCCAGTTTTCCACGCCGCGACCTTCCACCGAAACGCGGCCAAGGCCGAGCCCGAGATTGGTCAGCGTGGAAACCTCCAGCTCGATCTCCTCATGATAGGTGAAGGGATGCGCGTTGAATTTTTTCTTGGCCACGAGGATACAGAGGACACAGAGAAATGTTTTTATCGAAAGCATAATTTCTCCGTGTCCTCGGTGCCTTTGTGGTTCATAAACCTGCCGTGCCACCGGAGAAAATCACCAGCCTGCAGAATCCGCGCGTGAAACAGCTCGTGAAGCTGCGCGACCGCCGCCCGCGCGACGAGGCGGGCGTCTTTATCGTCGAGGGGTACCGCGAGATCCGGCGCGCGCTGGAAAAAAAGGTGCCGTTGCGCGAAGTGTATTACGCGCCGGAATGGTTTCTCGGCGAAAACGAGCCGGCGCTCCTGGCCGGGGCGGCGGCGGCCGGCGCGCAGCTGTTCGAATTGCCGAAGAATGTTTTTGCCAAGGTCGCCTACCGCGAGCGGCCGGACGGCCTGTTGGCGGTCGCGCCGCAATGGCACCGCACGCTGGCCGATCTGACACTGCCGGCCTCTCCCTTTCTGCTCGTGGTCGAAGCGATCGAGAAACCCGGCAACCTCGGCACCATTCTCCGCAGCGCCGATGCCGCCGGCTGCCATGCGGTCATCGTCTGCGATCCGGTGACGGACATTTTCAATCCGAATGTGGTGCGGGCCTCCACCGGCGTGCTTTTCGCCGTGCCTCTGATCGTGGCAGAAAGCGCCGCGGTGAACGCGTGGCTGAAGCAAATGAAAATCCGCGCCGTGGCCACCACCCCGGCCGCCGAATTGCTGTACTCCGCAGCGGACCTGCGCGGTCCGCTCGCCGTCGTGATGGGCAGCGAGCAATACGGCTTGAGCGAGTTTTGGCTGAAACAGGCCGATTTGTGCGTCCGCATCCCCATGGCCGGCCAGGCCGATTCGCTGAACGTCGCGATGGCCACGATCATCACCCTCTTCGAGGCCGTGCGCCAGCGCGGCGCCGCGTGAATCGGCCGCCCGCCATCAAAAATGATTGAGCGAGCGGACAAGTTCCGCCGTGCCGTCGGCCATGCTCACCCGCGGCGCGTAGCCCAGATCGCGCCGTGCCGCGCCGATGGCGAACCAGTGGTCTTTTGCCAGCTCGGCGGCGACAAAGCGCGTCATCGGCGGCTCGCCGCCCAGCGGGAGGGCACGCCAGGCCAGTTCGCAAGCCGCGCCGAGCGCCGTGGCTGAGCGCAGTGAAATTTTTTTTGTCACCGGTGGCCGCCCCAAGGCCACGAGCAGGGCGTTGATCCATTCCCAAAGCAGCACCGGCTCGCCATTGGTGATGAAATAAGCCTGGCCCGCGGCCGGCGAAGCCGGTGAGCGCAGCGCCTGTTCGGCGAGCAGATGAGCGTCGACCGCGTTCTCGACGTGGACCATATCCACGCGGTTTTTGCCGTCTCCCACAATGCGCAGACGGCCGGCGCGGGCCCGCTCCAGCAGGCGCGGCACGAGATGGGGATCGCCCCGGCCCCAGATCAAGTGCGGGCGCAGCGCAACGGTGCGAAGCACGGCGGAATTCGACGCCAGTACCTCTTTCTCGGCCTGCGCTTTGGTCCGGGGGTAGGCCGCGGGACAGTGCGCGGTCAACGGCAGCGACTCATCCGCTCCGGCCAGGTCGCGTCCGTTGTAGACCACGCTCGGCGTGCTGGTATGGACGAAATATTTCACCCCGGCGGTCCGGCAGGCTTCGAGCAGCGTGCGCGTCCCGAGCACGTTGATGCGGTAAAATTCATCATCGCGGCCCCACACGCCGACTTTGGCGGCGGTATGAAACACCGTTTTCACGCCGGCGCATGCGGCGCGGACCGCAACAGAATCCGTCAGGTCGGCGGTGACGAGGCGGACGCCCCGCGCCGTCAGATCCGGGGCGGGTCGGCGCGCCAGTACGGCGACCGCGCGGCCCTCCGCGAGCAGGCGGTCGACCAACCGCCGGCCGAGAAAGCCGGTGCCGCCGGTGACGAGAACAGAGCCGGTTGGCATGTCAGGCATTTGTATCCGGTTCGTAGCCCTTGGCGCGGATCGCCCATCGGGCGAGCGTCAACCGATGAATTTTCGCGTTATGGCGGACATCGACAGGGAACTTCGGGTGAAAATAAAAAAGTCCGATCGCGGCGGTATGCGGATGCTGCCGGGCGAGGGTCCGCAACTGTCCGGCCCAGGTGCGCGCCTCGCCGCGGTTTTTCGGCCTGGCTTCGATCACGAGGGCGGGCCGCTGCGCGCCGCGCGCGCCGAGACCGACAAGAGCGCAGCGCCGCGCCTGAGGATGGGCGCGAAATACCTGTTCACACGGTTCGGTGAACATCGGCCCGGCCGCCGTCTCGATCCGCTCCGCCTTGCGGCCGCAAAACCACAGCCGTCCGTCCGCGTCGAGATAACCGCAGTCACCCATGCGATGCCAGATCGCGCCATTCGCGCCGGGAATCTTGGCCGCGGCGGTGGCCTCGGGCAGCGCGTCGTAGGCTTTGGTCACGACCGGTCCTTGCACGACGATCTCGCCGATTTCGCCGGCAGGAAGCTCACGGGCGCCAGTCATGGTGGCCACCGGAGTGTCGGCGATGGCGAGAATTTTTATGTCGATACCGGCCAGCGGCCGGCCGACGCAGGCCCCGCGGACCGAAGCGGGATCGATTTCTTCGGCAGAAATCGTGCTCACCGGCAACGCCTCGGTGGCGCCGTAGGGGCTGTGCAGCCGGCCTTGCGGGAGCCAGACGTGACAATCCTGCCAGAGGTCGGCAGGCACGGGTGCGCCGGCGCAGAGCACCCGCCGCAGGCTGGGAAGTGCGAGGTGGTTTTGCCGGCAATAGCGGCTGATATTCCGCCAGAGCGTGGGCGAACCGAAGGAATTGGTGATTTTTTCCTGGCGGATGGCCTGCACGATCGCCGCCGGGTCCGCGGCAGCCGGCCGCCGCGGATCCAGCTCCGGCACGACGGTGGTCAACCCGAGCGCAGGATTGAAAAGCGCGAACACCGGCAGGAGCGGGAGGTCAATCTCGCCCGGTTCGATGCCGTAGGCTTCGCGGATCAAACGAATCTGCGCCTCGAACATGCCGTGTTCGTAGCAGACGCCTTTCGGCGCGCCGGTGGACCCGGAGGTGAAAAGGATGGCTGCCAAGTCGGTGGCGGCGGAGGGAAAAATTTCCGGCGCGATGTCGACGTCGGCTGATGGCGAAGCCAGCCGCGCGGCGAGCCGGCTGCTGACGACGATCCGCGTCTCCACGCAGCGGAACGGCGCGCGGAAAATCCGGCTGAAGAATTGCGCCAGCGGCACCCCGACGAGCACGCGGGGGCGGGACCGGGCGACGCAGGCGAGAAAATTTTTCCGGCCCATGCCCGGATCGATCACGACCGGCACCGCGCCGAGCGCGAAAAGTGCAAAAACGACGGCGATGAGCGGCAGGCCGGGCCGGACCATGACAAGGGCGCGGTCGCCGGAACGCACGCCGCGATCGATGAGATGTGTCCGCCAGGCGGCGGTCTCGGCGGAAAGTTCGGCAAAGTTGAGCGTGAAGTAATCGATTTCGCCGCCGGAGGCGCGGCCGCGGGGGATCTTCAACGCCGCCTGCCGCGGCACGCGCGCAGCCATCTGCGCGAGGTGGCGCGCGATGTTGGCGGTTTCAGGCATGGGAGAGGCGCCGCCTATCCTTGCTGCAAGGCGGGCGTCTGCCGCATCAGCCCGGCCTGCCAGGGCAGAAGGATTTCGCCGAGTCGTTCGGGAGCGCGGGCGAGTTGGGCCAGCTGGGCTCGGTTGGCAATCAGGGTGGGATCGAGTTGGAGCTGGGCCGCCACCCGGTCGCGGTCGGCCTTGAGGGCATCCTGGAAGGCGATTTCCTCCGCGGTGAGCGGGGAAAAATCGCCGTTACGGCCCCGCCGGCGCGGCAGGGTGTGCGGGTCGCGGGCCAAACCCGAGCGCACGGCCTCGGTCAGTGATGGGGCGAGGAGATGGTGGCGTTTGCCGAGATGGGCGTCGGCCAGGATGGCCGCTTCGCTCGCACCCCGTTCCCCCGCCTCAGCCACCTTGAGGAGGAATTCGTTCCCGCAAACCTTGAAAGGCGGGACGTCGA
>DASRHD010000006.1:0-3161 GCA_035650695.1 Opitutaceae bacterium | reverse complement strand
CGTGACGATGCCGGGGCAATTTGGACCGACGAGGCGGGTTTTCTTGCCGGCCATGGCGCGCTTCACCCGGACCATGTCCTTGACCGGAATGCCCTCGGTGATGGCGACGGCGAGGTCGAGACCGGCATCGGTGCACTCGAGAATGGCGTCGGCGGCGAACGGCGGCGGCACGAAGATGGCCGAGACGGACGCGCCGGTGTCGCGCGCGGCATCGGCGACGGAATTGAAGATCGGCACACGGTGCGGCCCGTGCTCAAAAAACTGCCCGCCCTTGCCGGGCGTGACGCCGGCAACGACCTTGGTGCCGTAGTCGAGGGAGAGCCGCGCATGCCGGCCGCCGAAATCGCCGGTGATGCCCTGGACAAGAATTTTGGTGTCGGGAGAAACGAGGATGGACATGGAAAAGTTGAGCGTTGAGTGATGAAAGTGGAGAGTTTTTGAGGCCGAGAGCCTTCGGGTCTCTCAACCATCGACTCTCGGCTTTGGACTATTTTGCCTTGCGCTGGTGAAGGGTGATTTCGTTGCCGTCAGGGTCCTTGATTTGGAACATGCGGCAGGGCGGAAACTCGGCGACTTCCTGGGTGATGGGGACGCCGGCGGCCTTTACCGCGGCGAGCGCCTCATCAAGGCTGGCAACCTCCACGGCGAGCGCGGACTGGGGTTTGACGCCGGGAATTGCGTTGCAGACCGCCAGCGCCTGGCCGCCGATATCGTATTCAATCCACCATTGGCCGGGAGCGAATTCCATTTGCAGGCCGATCTTCAGGCCGAGGAGGCCTTCGTAAAACTTGCGCGTATGCGCCACGTCGCTGATCGGATAAAAGACGAAGGCCAGTTCTTTGATTTGAATGCTCATTTTTGGAAGAGTTGAAAGTTGAGAGCTGAAAGAAGGAACCGGGTGGAGAGGCTCGGAGGTTTGAGTCGTTCAACTTTTAACTTTCATCGTTCAACTCTGCATCCCTAAGCGACAAGCTTGACGATTTTCTGGGCGGCGTCGGCCATGGAATCGCCGGAAACCAGTTTGAGACCGGAGGCGGCGAGGGTGGCCTTGCCCGCCACGACGTTGTTGCCCTCGAGGCGGACCACGAGGGGCAACTTGAGGCCGACCTCCTTGACTGCCTCCACGATGCCCTGGGCGATGACGTTGCAGTCCATGATGCCGCCGAAGATGTTCACCAGGATGCCCTTCACGTTTTTGTCGCCGAGGATGATCTTGAAGGCGGCCACGACCTGTTCGCGCGAGGCGCCGCCGCCGACGTCGAGAAAGTTGGCGGGAGTGCCGCCATAGTGCTTGACGATGTCCATCGTGCTCATGGCCAGGCCGGCGCCGTTGACCAGGCAGGCGATGTTGCCGTCGAGCGCGATGTAGGAGAGATTGAATTTGGAGGCTTCGATTTCCTTCGGGTCCTCTTCATTGAGGTCGCGGAGGGCGGCTATCTCGGGATGGCGGAAAAGGGCGTTGTCGTCGAAGGCGACCTTGGCGTCGAGGGCGAGAACCTCATCCTTGGAAGTGGTGACGAGCGGGTTGATCTCGACCATGGTGGCGTCGGAATCCCAGTAAAAGCCGTAAAGGGCGCGAATGAGCTTGGCGGCGTTTTTTGCCTCGGCCGGATTGAGGCCGAGCTTGAAGACCAGTTCGCGCACCTGGTAGTCGGCCAGACCGTAGGCGGGATCGACGAACACCTTGAAAATCTTTTCCGGGGTGGCGTGCGCCACTTTCTCGATTTCCACCCCGCCTTCGGTCGAGGCGACGATGACGGGACGGGAGCTGACCCGGTCGAGGAGGATGGCAAGGTAGTATTCTTTTTTGATCTCGTTGGCGACGGTGAAGTAAACCGTCTGAACCTTGCGGCCGGCGGGGCCGGTCTGGGCGGTGACGAGCGTATTGCCGAGCATCTTGCCGGCGAGCTCCCTGGCTTCGGCCTTGGTCTTGCAGAATTTCACGCCGCCCTTGAAACCATCGGTAAACGTGCCCTTGCCGCGGCCGCCGGCGTGGACTTGCGACTTCACCATCGTCGGCCCCTCCGGCAGCTGGGCGAGGGCGGCATCAAAATCGGCCGGCGATTTGGCCGGTGCGCCCTTGGGCACCGGAACGCCGAATTTTTCAAAGAGAGCCTTGGCCTGATACTCGTGGATGTTCATGGATGCGAAGAAAAAATCTGTCAGAGATCGGCGCGGCTACGCACGCAAAAAAAACGGGCCGGAAGAGACAGTGCCGGCCCTGATTTGAGACGTAAGGTCGGTCTAATGTACTTTTTTTGCGCCGCTGCAGGGTTGCCATGGGGGAGCTCTTTTCCAGCATGCCTGGCATGGAATCGCACGAGCTGCTGAAATCGGTGTTGCAAAAAGCCAGCGCGAAGCAAATCGCGGCCGACATGGCGCTTTCGCTTTCGCTCATCTACAAATGGGCCGAGCCGCCGGAGGAGGGAAGTGGCGCCAACAGCCCGCTCGACCGCATCGACCAGCTTCTGCGCGCGACGGGCGACGTCCGCATCGCCCAATGGGTCTGCGAGCGGGCCGGCGGCTTTTTCATCAAAAACCCGCGGGTCCATCCGCACGCCCAGCAGCTGATCCCGGCGATGAATCAAATCGTGCAGGAGTTTGCCGACATGCTGCACGTCATCGCGGCGGCGGCGGCGGACAACACCATCACCTCGGTCGAGTCAAAATCCATCCGTGCGCGCTGGGAGGAGCTGAAAAGCGTGACCGAAGGATTCGTGCGCGAGGCGGAGGCGGGCGATTTCAGCACGCTTGGGCGCGCGAGAAAGGCCTAGGGCGGCCCGGCCCGCCTAGGCCTTGAGCAGATGCTTGGCGAGAAAAGCCGTCTGCAGGGCGAAAAGATCCTTCAGGCCGGTCTGGGCGAGGCCGAGCAGGCTCTGCAACTGTTCGTGGGAAAAGGTGGCCTCCTCGCCGCTGCCCTGGACCTCAACGAACCGGCCGCGTCCGGTCATGACAATGTTGAAATCGACCTCCGCGTCCCGGTCCTCGAGATAGGCGAGATCGAGCAGTTCGCCGCCGTTGAACACGCCGACGCTGACCGCCGCGACGGAATCCGTTAGCGGATTCTCGACGATTTTTTTCTCATCGATCAGCTTCTGGACGGCGAGGCGGGCGGCCAGCCAGGCGCCGGTGATGGAGGCGGTGCGCGTGCCGCCGTCGGC
>DASRHD010000005.1:0-2719 GCA_035650695.1 Opitutaceae bacterium | reverse complement strand
TCCTGCGCCCGCTGCCACGACCACAAGTTCGATCCGATTCCGCAAAAGGACTATTATTCGCTCTACGGCGTCTTTGCCGATTCCCACGCGCCGGAGCGGATTTGGGAGCTGCCGTTTGTCCACCCCGTGCCGCGCGACGCGAACTTTTTGGATTATGAGGCCAAGGTGAAGGCCCTGGCGCAACGCGAAGCCCAGCTGCGCGCCGACTTCGTCGCCTTCCGCCGCAGCCGGACGAACGATCCGCAGAAGCGCCGCGAATTTCTCCGCCGCGACGTCGAGCTGCAGGGCGACATTTATGATCTCGAATCGACCCATCCCGGCGCGCCGCCCCGCGCCTGCGTCGTGCTCGACGTGCCCCATCCGGAGGATTATCCCGTGCTCCTGCGCGGCGAAGCCGAGAACAAAGGCGACATCGTGCCCCGCCGGTTTCTGGAAATTCTTTCGCCCGATCCCAAACACCGGCCGACCTGGCGCAACGACAGCGGCCGGCTCGAACTGGCCCGCGCCATCGCCGATCCCGCCAACCCCATGACCGCGCGCGTCCTCATTAACCGGCTCTGGCAGCAGCATTTTGGCCGCGGCTTTGTCGATACGCCCGACGACCTCGGCAACCAGTCCTCCCCCCCGACCCATCCCGAACTCCTCGACTGGCTCGCCCACGAATTTGTTACGAACGGATGGTCGATCAAGCAGCTGACGCGGTTGATCGTTCTTAGCCAGACCTACCGTGAAAGCAGCGCCGCCAACCCCGACTATGCCGACGTCGACCCGGACAACCGACTGCTCTGGCGCGCCAACCTCCGCCGCCTCGATTTCGAGGAACTGCACGACTCCCTCCTTTACATGGCCGGCACCCTCGACCTCTCCCAGGTCGGCGGCAAGTCCGTCCTTCTGGGCAGCGCCGACTTCGCCACCCGCCGCAGCCTCTACACCTACGTCGACCGCCACAACCCGCCCGAGCTTTTCACCCAGTTCGATTTTCCCAATCCCAACGTTCCCTCCGGCCGGCGCTATGAAACCCTTGTGCCGCAGCAGGCGCTCTTTCTCATGAACAGCGCGCTGGTCATGGAAACCGCCCGCAAGCTCGTCGAGCGGCCGGAATTTCAACAACTCGCCACCGACCAGGACCGGATCAGCTCGCTCTACCTTGCCATTTTTGACCGCTTGCCCTCACCGCACGAGGTGACTCTCTGCCTCGATTACATCCGCCAGAATCCCGCCGGCAACTCCGCCACCGCCATTGCGTCCGAAACCATGGCCCAAAACGCCAGCCGGGCGGCCAAGCGCCAGGCCGAGATCGCCGAACGCGCGGCCAAGCGGCTGCGCGGCAAAAATGTTTTCCAGCCCGAACCCGGCGGCGCCGCCTTCCTCGATCGCGAACCGGTCGACGCCTGGACCAAGCTGGCCGACGGCCTTTTCCAGACCAACGAAGCCATTTTCCTCGATTGAAACGCTTCCGCGCCGGCCCGCGAAACTTCCCGCCGCCCCGCGCGTCCTTTCTCTGCACCATGCCATCCAACCAGATTCACCGGCCCGCGGCCGCTCCGGTCGCGCCGCACTCCGGAAACTTTTTCGCCGCCCTCGCCGGTGCGGCGCTCATGCTCATCGCGCTCAACGCCCGCGCCGACGCCAATCCGCCGGTCTTCACCGGCGTGGTCGAGCCGATCCTCGCCCGGACCTGCGTCTCCTGCCATGGCGAAAAAAAGCAGAAAAAAAACCTCCGTCTCGATTCGCTGGATGCGATCATGAAAGGCGGCAAGGACGGAGCCGTGGTGGTGGCGGGGAGCGCCGATCAATCTGATCTCACCCAGCGGCTCCATCTCGATCTCGACGACGACGACCACATGCCGCCGAAAAACAAGACTCAATTGACCAGCAAGGAAATCCTTATCCTCGACTGGTGGGTCAACGCCGGCGCGCCCGGCGACGTGCCGCTGAATTCCCTCAAAGTGCCGGATGATGTGGCGGCGGCGATCCGCAGCCGGTAAATCGGTCCCGGGCATCGCGCCGCGCGCGGCAGCCTTTTATTTGTTCCGCCGGGGGGCTCGAAAGCCCGCGGCCAATTTTCGTTTGTAATATAATACGTTACAAACACCACGGAACCGGTCGATCATTAGTAACGTATTATATTACAAAACGGTTTAAGCGCTCCCGCCTGAGAGCAAGCTAGGAGACGGCCGGCGGATTGAGCTGCACCAGCACATTGGCAGCGGTGATGAGTCCGCCGCCGAGGAGAAGGTGGAAGCCGGCAGTTTCATTGGCATAATTGAAGCCACCCCAGGTGGAAAGCCACGCCGGGACAAAAAGGACAAGAACCGAGGCGAAGACCGGCTCGGCGCAATAGATCAGGCCGGCCTCGATGGGGCCGAGTTTCGGCTGCCATTGATTCATGATCAGGAAAGCGCAGAGCGTGCACAGGACCGTGAGCGCCAAAGTAAAGGCCACCCAAGCGGACGAATGCCAGGGCTGGAACAGCGCCGCCGGGTCCGGCATCACGGCCAGGGCCAGCGCCACCGCCGCTCCCGCTTCGACCAGGAACATCACCCAGGTCACCGCCACGGCGCGGTTGGCGGAGAATTTCCCCAGCCCGAGATACAAGATCTGGCCCATGAAAAACACCGAGCTGAGCAGGGTCTCGGCCTCGCCCCGGCCCAGCTGAAAATGGCGCCAGTCCGGCTGCGCGAGGATGGCCGCACCCGCGAGCACGAGCAGCACGCTC
>DASRHD010000004.1:0-7900 GCA_035650695.1 Opitutaceae bacterium | reverse complement strand
CCGGCTTTTTGGAAAAAAATAATCCGCCATGGCTGATGAGCCTCCACTGCCGATCAAGTTTCCGCCGCGTCCGAAGTCCGAACGCGACCTCATCCTGCCGCGGCGGGTAGGGGCCCGCGCCCCCGAGATTGCCGAGGCGTCGGCGGAGGCGCGAAAGTCAATCAACGCCATCATCTCCGTCACCCGCACGCCCTGGGGCGAGGCCCGTGCGCTGGACATGGTCCAGCTGGGCGAGCTGGAGAAGAGCCTGCGCGAGCTTGAGCAGAAGCTGGCCGAACGGGAGCGCGAAATCGCCGAACTGGAGGTCCTGCTGGCCAGCCGCGAGCGCGATATGGCTGAAGCGGAGGTCCTGCTGGCGGCGCGCGAAAAATTGCTCGAGGCGGCCAAGAAAAAAACCGGGGCGGCCCCCGGCCAAGCCCAAGCGGTGAGCAAGGAAGAGCAGGCGGCGCTGGAGCATCTCAAAACCGAGCTCGAGCGCCAGGAGCAGGCGCTGAAGGAAGCCAAACAGGCGGTGCGCGAGCGGGAACAGTTCCTGGAGGAGAGCGAATCCAAGCTTTTTGAAAAAGTGCAGTCGCAGCAGGAAATGGAGACGGAGTTGGAACAGCGCGAGGAGGAACTACGGGCCCGCGAGAAGCGCTTGCGCGAGCGCGAGGCCGCCATCGATCCCCAGGCGGCAGCGGCCCTGAAGGCCGAGGCAGCCGAGGCCCGGAAGAATTTCAACGAATTCAAAGAATAGGCCGCCGCAGAAGACGGCTTGCCTTGGGGCGTTATTTTGACGCAACCTTTTCGGCGTCTCCGCGTCTGAATAATTTTTATGAAACAACCTTCCGTCCGCTCAGCGTTGCTCCTCGGCCTGCTTGCCGCCATTCCCGCCTGGCTGGGGGCCCAGGAAGGTCCGCCTCCCGAGCAATATGAGCCGCCGCCCGCGGTCGGCATGGACGCGAGTTATTTCGCCCCCCCGCAAAACAAGATCTCGATCGGTTTTCGAACCATGACCGGCCCGAAGATTTCCACTTCCAGCTCTTTCGGCATTGTTCCGTCGCAGTTTAATCCCGGCGACCCCAAGGATTCCAGCATCACCAGCCGGGTGTATGCCGACGGCGGTGTTTTCCCCGACGCCCGGACGGACAGCAACGGCGTCGCCATCGCCCCGGACGGCCGCACCAACACCTGGAATTATCAAAGCGCCTCCCAAATCACGCCTGACGGCAACGGCGTGATGATGCATACCTACAGCGCGGTGATTGATGGATCGAATCCCCAGAAAGGAAAGGCCGACACCGGCAGCGGTTTCGAACTCACGCTGGACCGCGACTTCGGCTGGCACGTCGGCAAGGTCCAGATTCACCTCATCGCCGGACTGGGAGGAAACGACATCCATTATATATTGACGAAATTCGTCCCCGCGGAAGTGACGACCCTGACCGATACCTACAGCCTTTACGCTCCTTCATTCGATGCGACCACTGGAGATTATACCTTGTCACCCGCCGGTTCGAAGCCTTCGGGTCCGGTCACGAGCACTTCCCTCTCCTTTCCTTCTTCCGCCACCGATCTCAGCGGCAACACCACGGACAATTCCACATTGTTGGATAGCCAGCCGAACCAGGGCAACGACCCGAACACGCCGTCCAGTCGCCAGCAATCGACCCAGCACACGACCACCGAGGTCACCGACCAATGGCACATCAAGGGTGCCTATTTCCTTCTCCGGGTCGGTCCCGAGTTCATCGTTCCGGTCACCGACAAGTTTCATGTTACTCTGAGCACCGGCCCCGCTTTGGTTTACGCCGGCACCACCTTCTCTGTCGTCCAGACGATCAACACGCCCAGCGTCAATACCACCAGCACCGTAACCGACGGCCACAGCACCGTTCTGCCCGCCTATTTTGCCGATGCCGATGTCGAATATGAGCTGACTGAACGCACCGGCTTCTATGCCGGCGCCGTTTACCAAAGCAGCACGAGCTACGGCCAGTCCATTCAATCCGAAAACGGCGCCTTCCACACCAAGATCGATTTCGGCAATGGCCAGCAAGGCGTCCGGATGGGCGTGAACTTCAAGTTCTGAGCCGCCTTCCGTTCGCGGCGTGTGCGGTTTGCCACCGCACCCCGCCGGGGGTGCCGCCTGCCGTGCGGGTGCGGGTCAGAAGTGTTTGACGTAGCCTTCGCGGCGCAGCCGTTCCAGCCAGCGCTGGGTGGAATCGATCGCCTCCTGCGTCACGAGGATGTTTTCGATCTGACTGCGCACTTCGCTGAGCGGCTGAATGCCGGCGTACTTCCGGTCCTCGACGTAGAGCAGGTAGGCGCCATCGGCCAGGACGATCGGGTCGCTGCATTCGCCTTTTTTCAGGCTGAAAAGCACGTCGGCGAACTCCTTGCGGATGCTTGAGCGGTTAACCCAGTCCCAGTCGCCGCCCTTGGCGCGGCGCGTGTCCTGACTGTACTCCCGGGCGAGGTCGGCAAATTTTTCGCCGGCCTTAAAGCGGGTCAGCACGTCCTCGGCTTTTTTTCGCAGGCCGTCGTCCGTCTCCCCCTCGCCACGGAGGAACTGGATCATGCGCAGATGGACCGAGTCCTCCTGATAAAACCGTTCCTTGTTTTCATTGTAGAACGTCTCGATTTTCACCGGGCTGACCGTGCTGCGCGATTTGCGCTGCTGCTGGCGCATGAAATCGTAAATCAGGCCGTCCTCCACCTCCTTGCGATAATCCTTCATGGTCATGCCGCGCGAGCGCAGGTAGGCGAGAAACTTGCTCCGGTCGCCGTCAAATTCGTTGATCTGCTGCTCCTCGATCTCGTTATCGATGTAGCTGTCGGGAACGTGTGCTTTTTCGTTCTTGTGGAACTCCTTCACAATCAGGACACGGTCGATGAGCTGTTGAATGATCTCATCCTGGGCCTGTTCCAGCTTCTGGTTGAACTCCTGTTCATTGTGGCTCTCGCTGTGGATCTGGGGCAGAAGCGGCGCCAGTTCGCGGCGCACGTCATCCACCGTGATGACCTTGTCCTCGACCACTGCGGCGATTCCGTCCGCGAACCGCATGTCGAGGTTGTCGCCGTTGAGCGGAACGGGGTTCTGGGAGGAGGGGGAATTGGCCTGGGCACGGCCGAGCGGCCCGGCAGCGACGAGGAGGAGGCCGCATGCCATGCCGAAGAAGGAACGAAGAGACATCATGGAAGATTATTCAGGAAGGAGATGATTTCCCGCAACCGTAGAAGCGGCTTGGAAGCGGTCAACCTCGGAAACCGCGTTCCAACCATGACGAAGTCATCGCGGCGTCCGCTGCCTCGCAGACACTTCAACCGACTGCCTTCCGTTGTGACGGACACCAGGCCCTTTTGTTCCGCCCGGATCCGGATTTCCGTCACGAGCAGGAGGGCCCGCACCTCGTCGCCGAATTTGCCGAACCGGTCGCGCAGCTCCTCCTCGATCAGGCGGAGCTGGGCCGGGGCTTCCGCCAGGGCCAGCCGCCGATAAAAATCGATGCGCAGACGGGTTTCGCCGATATAGGGCGAGGGGAGGCGGGCCTGGATTTTCGGAATTTCCTCCATTTCCGCCGCCTCTGCGTTTTTCAGGGCGATGTAGCCATCCTCCGGCCGTCCGCGTGCCGGGGCCTCCGGGGCGGGTTCGCCGACAAAGACGAAATCCAGTTTCACGTTGGCCCGCACAGCCGAGGCATGCTTTTCGCCCTTCAGCCGCGCCACCGACTGGCGCAAGAGCTGGCAGTACAGCTCAAAACCAACGCCGACGATATGGCCGCTCTGCTCGGCGCCGAGGAGGTTGCCGGCGCCGCGCAGCTCGAGGTCGCGCATGGCGATGCGGAAACCGGCGCCGAGCTGGTTGTGCGCGCGCAGGGCGTCGAGGCGTTCGCGGGCAAGGTCGAGCAACCGGGTGTGGCGGTGCAGCAGAAGGTAGGCGTAAGCCTGGTGTTTGAAACGGCCGACCCGCCCGCGCAGCTGGTAAAGCTGGGACAGCCCGAAGCGGTCCGCGCCTTCAATAATCAGGGTGTTGCAATTGGGGATATCCAGTCCGCTTTCAATGATGGTGGTGCAGACCAGCACTTGGGACTTGCCGGCAACGAAATCGGTCATGATTCGCTCCAGTTCGCCCTCGCCCATTCGTCCGTGCCCGACGCCGATGGAGACGTCAGGCAGCAGCTGGCGCAGCCGGGCCGCCACGAGATCGATCGTCTGCACCCGGTTGTGGAGGTAAAATACCTGTCCGCCGCGGCGGATCTCATGGCGTACGGCCTCGACCACCAGCTTTTCGTCGTAGGTTTTGACCACCGTCTGGATGGGCAGGCGGTTGGAGGGGGGCGTCTCAATCACGCTCATGTCGCGCGCACCGGTCAGGGCCAGATAAAGCGTCCGCGGAATAGGGGTGGCGCTGAGCGAGAGCACGTCGATATGGGCCCGCCACAGTTTGAACACCTCCTTGTGCTTCACGCCGAATCGCTGCTCTTCGTCGATGATGGCGAGGCCGAGTTCCCGGAACTTCACGTCGCGCTGCAGAAGCCGGTGCGTGCCGATGAGAATGTCGACCTGGCCGGCGGCGGTGGCGACCAGGATTTTCTTTTGTTCGCGCGGGGAGCGGAACCGGCTGATCATTTCGATGGCGATGGGGTAGCCGGCCATGCGCTCGCGGAAGGTGTTCAAATGCTGCTGGGCCAGCACGGTTGTCGGTACCAGTAGTGCAACCTGCCGGCCGCCTTGAACGGCCTTGAAGGCGGCGCGGAGCGCGACTTCAGTTTTGCCGAAACCGACGTCGCCGCAGATCAAGCGGTCCATCGGGCGCGTTCGTTCCATGTCGGACTTGGTTTCAACGATGGCGCGGAGCTGGTCGGGCGTTTCGGTGAAGGGAAAGGACGCTTCGAACTCCTTTTGCCAATCATTGTCGGAGGCGAAGGCGTGGCCCGGCTGGGCCTCGCGCGCCGCCTGGATGCGGAGCAGCTCGGCGGCAAGGTCGAGGGTGGCGCGCTCGGCCGCGGCCCGGGCTTTTTCCCAGCGGCCCGAGCCGATCCGGCCCAATTGCGGCCGGGTCTTGCTCAGGCCGACGTAGCGGCTGAGTAGGTGCGATTCCTGCAGCGGAACGTGCAGGGTGACCTGGTCATCAAACTCAAGGGAGATGACTTCCCGCGCACCGGCGGTGGTCTCGAGCGTCTTCAATCCACGGTAGAGCGCAATGCCGTGCTGCAGATGGACGACAAAATCGCCCTCGACCAGCTCGGAGAAATCCAAGAGCTGGTCGACTTGGGCGCGCTGGGCGACGGCGCGGCGCTGCAGGGATGGGCGGCGTTGGCGCTGCCGGCCGAAGATTTCCGTTTCCGTCACCACCACCAGGCCGCGGTCGCCCCCGGCCACGCCGGGCAAGGCGGCGGCATCGCGAAAAGTGATGCGGAAACCCTCATTGAGCGCGCCGCGCAGAAAGCGCGGGGAAATTTTTTTCAAGCCGGCATCGGCGGCGAGAATTTCGCGGGTGCGCTGCTCCTCGCCATCCTTGGAGACGACAAACACCACGCCATAGCCCGCACGCCGCCAAGCCGCCGTCTGGCGGAGAAATTTCAACCGGGCATCTTCCTCCATTTGCAGCCGCTCCTGCGCCACCAGCGTATCGTCGGGATAGCTGCGGTGATGGGCGAGGCTTTCTGTGTCCCAGGTCTGTTCCGTTTCCGCGCCGTCGAACAGCGCCGAGGCTTCGTCAAGATCGCTCATCCCGAAGGCGGCGGCGCATTTCTCCACCATGGGCGTCAGGGTCGGGCCGCCGTCGCGTCCGACCAGATCGAATTCAGCCTCGAGCCCGGCCGGCTCGACCAGGACGAGGTGGGCGGCGGGCGCAAGGTAGTCGGCCAGGCCGGTCCGCGCCGGATCGAGCTTCACCCGGGGGGACGCGGCGAGGGAAATCGATTCCACCGCATCGCCGGAGCGTTGGTTGACCGGATCGAGGATTTTGATCGATTCAATTTCGTTTCCAAAAAAATCCAGCCGGTAGGGCTGGGCGGCGGTGACGGGGTAGACGTCGATGATCCCGCCGCGGACGGCATAGTGGCCCGGCGCCTCGCAGACCGCTTCGCTGTCGTAATCGAGCTCGCGCAGTTTTTCGAGCAGGGCGTGGAACGGCTGGGTCTGGCCGCGCGTCAGCGTAAGTTCGGTGGTGGCGAATTGTTCCAGCGCCGGCACCGGCTGGAGCAGGGCGGCGGGAGTGGTGATGACCACCAGCGGGGGGAGCCGGGACTCGCGAGCGGGGAAGCCGAGGCTGCGCCGCGCCCGCAGTTTAGACAGCACGGTAAGCCGGTCGCTGGAGGCGGCAAAGGCCTCGCGCATGTCGCGGCTGTCCGGCAGGGCCTCGGGAAAAATAACCGCCTCGATCTCCTGTCGGCCGCCCACCGCCTGATAAAAAAGCGCGAGGTCCTCGGCCAGCGCCTCGGCCGCGCGCGTTTCGTCCACCACCGCCACCCAGACCGGCGACGGATGGGCATGGAGCAGCCCGGTCAACACCGCGCCACGGGCGGGCGGACACACGCCGGTCAGCTTGAAGCGGGTCAGGGTCGAGACAGCCATGGTTGATCGCGAGGAAATGCGAAAAATGGCAAAGCACAATCCGGGCGGCCGCCTTTTTCCGGTCAAGCCTCCGGCTGGGCTTTCAGCGTTTCCAGCGCGACCTGTGCGGCCGCCTCCTCCGCGGATTTTTTGGAAGTGCCGCGGCCGCTGCCGAGATGGCGATCGGAAAGGAAAACGGCGACCTCGTACTCGCGGGCGTGGTCCTCCCCCGTCGTGGCCACGACCTCGTAGCGCAAGGCGTGATTGCCGTGGCGCGGCTGGATCAGCTCCTGCAGCCGGCCCTTGGGATTATCCGTGTCCTCGCAGAGCGCGAGACGGTCCGGAATTGATCCGTAGATGCCGAGGATAATGCGGCGCGCGGTGGGTAGATCGCTGTCGAGATAGAGCGCGCCCGCCAGCGCCTCGAAGGTGTCCTCCAGGGTGGAGGACCGCGCCCGTCCGCCGGTGGCCTCCTCGCTGAGGCCGAGGCGGAGGCAGGCATCGAGGCCGATTTCACGGGCGATCCGGCTGAGAAAGCTGCCTTTGGAGAGGGCGGAGCGGCGCTTGCTCAGCACGCCTTCGCGTTCGGCGGGAAAAAGCGCAAACAACGCCTCGGTGAGGACGAGTTGCAGCACGGCGTCGCCGAGAAATTCGAGGCGCTCATAGCTTTCCACCGTCTCCGGACTGTCGGGAAGAAAGGAGGAATGCGTCACCGCGCGCTCGAGCAACCCGGAGTCACGGAAGGCATAGGTGAGCCGGGCTTGGAGCTGTTGCAGGGCGTCGTTCATGAACTCGCGCTGGCATACTGGCGCAGGCCGCGGGAAAACACCAGCACGGCCAGGCCCAGCCAGGCCAGGGCGACGGCGGCGAGCCAGAGGGCGTAAACCGGCTTGAAACCGTGGAGGAGCGCGCTCGCCGGCACGTTGCTCACCACCACGGCGGGCAGGGCATAGACGAAAAACACCCGGGCGATGCCGCGGAAGGCTTCGCGGGGCAGGCGCGAAAATTCGAACAGGGTGAAGTAGCTGCCCTCCAGATTCTGCGCGCCGATGATCCAGAAGGAGAGCGACACGACCATGAGGAGAACGCTGTAGTGCACGACCAGCCCGCAGAGCACGAGCAGCCCGTAGAGCGCCACGCTTCCGACCGTAAGATGCAGGCCGAGGTGGTGGGCGGCATAGCCGACCATGCCGAGTGCGAGGAGGGAGTTGATCAGGCCGTCGGGGTCAAGCTTGCGGGTCGAGACCATGAAGAGGGGGTTCCCGGGCTGGGCGAGGAAGAAATCGAAATGGCCGGTGCGGATGTTGCGGCTCATCTCGAAGAGGTTGCTCCAGAAAAACCCCATGAGCAGGCGCTGCAG
>DASRHD010000003.1:0-13136 GCA_035650695.1 Opitutaceae bacterium | reverse complement strand
CCGAGCGAGACCGCCTCCCGCTCGAACTGGTTGTTAAGAACATCCGCGTTTTGGCGGTCGTAGGTGAGGCCAAGCGCAACCCGGAACCGGTCCGACGGCTGGTAGGCGATCTCCGAGCCGAATTCCCACAAGAGGTCCGCGCTCTGGCGCACCGTGCGGCTGAACACTGCATAGGCCGGGCCGCCGCGAACCGTGACCTGCCATTGGTCAATGATCACATGGGTGAAGGAAAGGAATCCATGCGTGGAATGGACTTCCTGGCCGTCGGGCGAGAAATCCGAACCGCTATAGGCTGCCAGGACCCACGTTGTGCGGGTGGTGGCGCTCCAGGTGAGGTCAGCCCCGCCCACCGGCCGATCATAGCGATGATGGTAGGCGCCGTGGTAGCTTACCGCGCTGTACCCGGCATAGGCGCTTCCCGAGACCTTGGGCAAAATCCGGCCTTCGATCCGGGCGGTGACAAAGCCTTCCCGGCTGTGAATGGTCCCGCCCGCCGCGGCATCATTGGGCGTGGAGGAACCCAGGGCTCCGCCGATATTGAGGGAAATTTCCGTGCCGGACGCCCGCTCGTAGGCGAGGCCGGCGGACAGATCACCCTGCTGGTAATTGTTCAGCCGCCGGAGGGGATAATCATCACGGACGAAAGCACCGCTTGTGCGAATCCCCAGCTTCCCCGTCAGCGGCACCAGGCCGGTCGCGTCCACTGCCCCCCGCTCATGCTCGACATACAGGCCCAGCCAGGCGTTGGCCTCTGTGATCTTCGCCCACGAGGCGTTTGCTTGGATGACCGGCGGGGTGTTGTCCTCGGTCTTTGGATAAAAATAGGTCGTGCTGAACTTGTAATCCGTTTGAAACGGCTCGCGGTGGTCAAAGTAGTCCGTCGCGGTCACGCCGCTGGTGAGGTCGAATTCCGAGCTCGAGTCTTTTCGTCGGAGCGTGAGGCTCGGATCAGCCCGAACAAAACCGTCGCCGGATCCGTCATGCGTCAGCGTCAGATTGGAGTCATATCCCGTCTTTCCGGAGAAAACGCCGGTCAGCGCCCAACCGGAAGATTCCCAGATTGAAGCGGAGGTTAACGTGGTCGAAGAGAAGACGAGGATCACGGCAAGCGCGGTTCGAAGCATGCGAAGGAAGAGAAAATCAATGGGCGTTTTGGTTTTTGAAGAAGGTCGCGATCAGGCAGTAGAGATCGAGCATCAGGCTCCAGTTCTCCAGGTAGTAGAGATCCGCCTCGACCCGTTTGGTCAGATCGGTGTCGCCCCGAAGACCGTGAATCTGCGCCCAGCCGGTCAGTCCCGCCCGCACTTCGTGCCGGGCGTTATAGTTGGGAATGTCGTCTTTAAAGCGCTCGATCAATTCGGGCCGTTCGGGGCGCGGACCGACCAGGCTCATGTCACCCTTGAGCACGTTCCAAAACTGCGGGAGTTCATCGATGTTGTATTTCCGCATGAACGCTCCCACCCGGAGCCGCCGGTCATCTTGCTTTTTGCACCAGACCGCCCCCGTTGCCGCCTCGGCGTCCACCTTCATGCTTCGAATCTTGCAGATAAAGAACGTGCGTCCGGACCGGCTGGTGCGGCGCTGCCGATAAATCACCGGTCCCGGCGACTCCGCGTAAACGAGGATGAGGAATAGCAATACGATCGGGCCCGAGAGGACCAAGCCGACGATCGCGCCGCAAACGTCCACCACACGCTTGATCACGCGGTTTCTCGTGCGATCGAGCGGCAAGCGGCTCACGCCGAGCAGAGGGACGCCGCTGACCGTTTCCACCTGCAGAGCCGAGCTCAAGGCTGGAAAATATTCCGGCACCATCATCTTAAAGCCCAGCAGCTCCCGCTGGCAAAATGCCGCCAAGCGCTGGATTTCGGAGGCGGAGCAGGAACAATCGGCGAGAATGATCGAGTTGGCGCGGCATTCGACCGCGATCCGCGGCAACGCCGCATACTCACCCAGGACCGCCAATTCAGGCGGCGGTTTGGAACCGAACCGGCCGTCGGAGGACGGCACGCAGCCGATGATTTCGTCCAATTGGGCCAGGTCCCGGCGCATCGCCTTGCGCAGCCGCGACACCGTCTCGTTCCAGCCGACAACAATTGCCTTTGAACTCACCCGCTCCTTGACGCTGGGCTGAATAAGGACCGTAAACGAGATCAACCGCCAAAGCCCCAGGAAACTAAACAAAGTGAAGGTGCAATAGAGGACCCCGATGCGCGGCGTGAAACCAGTCACCTGAAAAAGTCCGATATAGGCCCAGATCGCCACCGACCAAAGCACGATGGACCGAAGCAGGTTCTTGAGCATCCGCTGCATCCGATAAAGGTTTCTGTTCTCATAGGTCTTTAGCATCAGCATGATCCAGGTGAACGCCGCCCCGCCGGATATGCTCCAGGTCGGAAGCATCTGGCCGATCATTATATGATGCGTCGCATCGAAAATCGCTCCCGTGCGCTGCCACTCGCGCAGTTGCAATCCCGCCAATATTGCCGCCGAGGATACCGCCCAGTCACCAATCATCAGCAATCCACTGAATTGATAAGCCTGCTCGCGCGGCGAAATCACCGGCCGCTCCTTGACCGGACTTTCCGGATACGCCGTAACGGTCGCAGTTGTGCCCTGTGGGAACGGATAAACTGATGTCGCTCCGCAGGGAAACTCCTTCGTAATTGAACCAAAACTGGCGTTCATAACTTGTTCTTTATATGCTCGAAATAGAAATTCTGCACCGTTAGCCTGTACTCAACCGGGCAAGCCATCCGGAGGGGAGCAAAGAACATGAAAGCAGTCGTCAATCAAGGTTCTAAGCATTAGTTGAAGCTAACACCCCACTATATATAGTATATAATGGCGCGAACCCTGACCGTCGCAGCGATATATCAGCAGCTAATATGCCATTGAATATAGCTGCCGATCGATAGATATCGGTATAAGTCGAGGGAGGCCCCTTAGCATTAAATTAACCGACTTGCTTAATGATCCATCGTCCCATGCCGGTTAAATTTCATGGCTTTGACGCCATTTTAATAAAACGCCGGTCGAGCTGCGGCCGCTGCTGGTACGGCCCGCATTTGACACGAAGGTCGCCTCCCCCTTGACATCAAATTAACGATTTCAGTCTGATAACCCCGGATGTTTTAACCGACTCGTTGACCCGCTTTTTATAACCCGAAAATAAATTATATTAGCAGTCTCAATAGTGTTCAATCCCAGCATTTATGTTTAATGGCATGCACTCCGCTTAAATCAGCAGGCCAATAATTCCCTACCTCTATAACCGCAAAAGGCAGGTCCTAAATAAGGACATACCCTTAGCAAGGGTGCCCGACCGCGTAATAATTAAGGCCCGGAATAATCTCCTAATGTATTCTGCGCCGGTTTTCCTCGCGCGGCTGATTTCATTACAGCGGCCAGGCCTGGTCCGAAAAGGTTGTATGCATCCGCGAGCCCTATGCGCCGAGCATTCGGGGAGATCCATCCATTTGGCCGGGAAAATCCCCCCTCTCTCTTTATTTCGCGTTTAAAGAGTTTTATATATTGATCATTAGCTGACTAAAAAATTCCAGCCTTTCTTCAAATTGGTCTTGGGGTGTTTTTTAGTGGCAAAATTCCATTCACGTCGTCCGGGATCAATTTATCCGGATGCCTGAGTGATCCACCTTATATGCTCGCGCCTTGCCGGGAGCGCCACGGGGACGGCTCATGCGGTTAAGCGACGGCTCGAGCCGTTTTCAGTCCAAGCATTTCGCTGACCGATTCGCAGAGCCCGACATAGGTTTCTTCCGCCAGGGCCAGGCGACGGCCTTTTAAATAGGCGACACTCCAGCAACGGCGGAGCTTCCGACCGCCCAGCGGAACCGACACGAGCGAACCGTTTTCCAATTCGGCCCGCGCGATCCAGGGCGCGAGCACGCCGGCCCCGAGGCCGATCTTCACCAGTTCCTTGATCGCCTCCATGCTGCCGAGCTCGATGAAATTGCTCAGGACGATTTTTTCCTCCCGAAAATAGTCGCTGACCAGGCGAAAGGTGTAGCTCGCCTTGTTGTAGAGGATAAGCGTTTCGCTTTGGATGGCGTCGTGGGGAACGCGGCCCAGCCGCGCCCAAGGGTGCAGGGGCGCGACGAAGAACCGCAGCTCATCCTGAAAAAGGGGGACAAAGGTGAACTCATCGTGAATCGTCGGCGGCGGCTCGAGCACGAGGGCCAGATCAATTTGGCCGGCGCGCAGCAGGTCGAGCTGGCGGCTGTGGTCGCCCGGCTCAATTTTGATGACGCAGCGCGGAAAACTCTGGCGGAATTCGCGCAGCACGGTGGGCAGAATGTACTGGCAGGCGGTGGTGCTGGCGCCCACCCGCAGCCGGCCATGGCCCCATTTGGACAGCGTGTCGATGCCGGCGCGCGCCGTCTCCATCTCGCGCAGGATCTTTTCCGTGTGCCGCAAAAACTGTTCGCCCGCCTGCGTGAGCAACACCCGCTTGCCCACCCGGTCCACCAGCCGGCAGCCGACGTCATCTTCCAGCGCCTTGATCGCATGGCTGACCGCCGACTGGGTCAAAAACAGGTCCTTTGCGGCCAGGGTGAAGCTGCCCCGGCGGGCCAGGGCGGCGAAGGCATGCAGCTGGCGGCTATCGATAATCTTTTTCATGAATGAGCGCGCTTCATCGTTTGAATGAAAACTTTGAGAAGCATGAATTGAGCCAGCGATGGGCGATGGCACAGCGGCGGCTAGGAAAGACGGCAGAAGCATGCCGACCAAATCGCCCGATTCCACCCGCCTGCGCCCGTTGCGCATCGGTTTTTTGCCGCTGACCGACGCCGCCCCGCTGATCGTGGCGCAGCAAAAGGGTTTTTTCAGCCGGCACAAACTGAACGTCGAGCTGCACCGGGAAGTCGGTTGGGCGACCATCCGGGAAAAAATCATTTATGGCGAGCTCGAGGCCGCACCGGCGCCAGCGCCGATGCTTTGGTGCACTGATCTGGGACTTGGCTGCGCGCCGTGCCCCGTGCTGACAGCGCTCGTGCTTAACCTGCACGGCAACGCCCTCACCCTCTCCCGCACGCTGTGGGACGCGGGGGTGAAAGACGAAGCCGGCCTGCGCGAGACGGTCCGGGCGCGGCGCGCGCATCAACCGATGACCTTCGGCGTCGTGTCGCAATTTTCCTCGCACCATTTGCTGCTGCGCGACTGGTTGCGACGCGCCGGCCTCGATCCGGAAAACGATGTGCGGATCGTGGTCGTGCCGCCGGCGCAAATGTTCCGCAATCTTCTCGCCGGCACGATCGACGGCTACTGTGCCGGCGAACCGTGGAACACCCTGGCCGTGCGCGAAGGAGCCGGCTGGTGCCCGACCTGGAGCGCCGCCCAACAGCCGGGGCACGTGGAAAAGGTGCTCATGGTCACCCGCCGCTTTGCGGAAAAGCACGCGGCCGAGCACGCGGCGCTGGTGGCTGCGCTCGTCGAGGCCTGTGCCTGGTGCGATGAACCGCAAAACCGCGAGCCCCTGGCCGAACTGCTGGCCGACTCGGCCCACCTCAACCTTCCCGCCCGCCTGATCGCGCCCGCCTTGCTGGGTCGTTTCGATTGCGGTCAGGGCCGGGTGGAGCATGTGCCGGATTTTCATGTGTTCCATCGCGGGGACGCCAACGTGCCGACAACCGCGAAGGCCGCCGCACTGCAGGCCGGGCTGGTCGACGCCGGTTTCCTGCCCGCCGATGCGGCCGCACCCGAACTGCCCCGCCGTCTGTTTCGTGAAGACCTTTATCGTCATGCCCTCCACACCGACCAAGCACATCCCTTCGTCTCTCCACCAGGTGCCGCCGCCCGCTAGTTCCGGCGGCGCGCTCAGCCGCCGCCAGTTCCTCCGGCGCGGCGCCGTCCTTGCCGGCAGTGCGGCCATTTTTGCCGCGCTCGGCCGCAAAAGCTGGGCCGCCACAGCCGGCGCGGCCTCGGATGCACCGGAAACGTCCGACGTGAATTTCGGCATGATCGCGCTGACCGATTGCTCGCCCATCGTCATCGCCCATGAAAAAGGATTTTTCAAAAAATACGGCATCAACTCCACCGTGACCAAGGGCGCCAATTGGGCCGCCATCCGCGATAGCCTTTCCACCGGTTCCATCCAGGCCACGCACATGCTCATCGGCATGCCTCTCGCCTCGACCATGGGCCTGCTCGGCTCGCCGAAAAAACCCATGATCATTCCCTGGCTGCTCAATCGCAACGGCCAGGCCATTTCCCTCAAGACGGAATGGAAGGGCAAGGTCGCCGGCGATCCGAAGGCGCTGCAACCGTTCGTCAAGGAGGCCCTCGGACTCGGCGAACCGCTGACGTTCGCCATGACCTTCCCGCCCGGCACGCATGCGATGTGGATGCGCTATTACCTCGGCGCCGGTGGCATCAATCCCGACAAGGACGTCACGCTCATTGTCGTGCCGCCCGCACAAATGGTCGCCAACATGAAGATCGGCAAGATGGACGGCTTCTGCGTCGGCGAACCGTGGGGGGCGCGCACCATCGCCGACGGCATCGGCTTCACCTCGGTTTCCACCCAGGATATGTGGAAGGACCATCCGGAAAAAGTTTGCGCCTTCACCGAAGAGTTTGCGGAGAAAAATCCCCGGACGGTCAAGGCCGTGCTCAAGGCCCTGCACGAGGCCAGCCTCTGGCTCGACGACCTGGATAACCGTCCCGAGCAATGCGAGATCGTTTCCCGGCCGACCTACATCAACTGCGAGGCGAAAACCATCCTTGGCCGGCTCCAGGGGCACTATGATTACGGCGACGGCCGCAAGAAGGAGGATGACCATTACATGATCTTCAGCCGGCGGAACTGCAATTATCCGCAGCCCAAGTACGCCAAGTGGTTCCTTTCGCAATACCGGCGCTGGGGCATGGTGCACGGCGCGCCGGACTACGACGGCGTCGCCAAGCGCGTCATGCGCACCGACATCTACGAAGAAGCGATGAAGGAAATCGGCTATGCGCACGGCGGCCTCAACCAGGACAAGGAAACCCTTTTCGACGGCGCGGTCTTCGACCCGGCGGATCCCGAGACGTACGCGAAAAGTTTTGCCGTGAACAATCTCAAAGGCTGAGGCCGCGCGACCGCTCATGAAGAAACTCAAATTCGACTGGTTGATCCTGCCCGCGCTGGGATTTGGCGCCATTCTCATTCTTTGGACCATCCTCAGCGCCACCGTGGCCAAAAACCTGCCGTCGCCGGCCAAGACCTGGGAGGCGAGCAAGCTCTACATTCTCGAACCCTTCGCCAAACGCGGCGAGATGGACCAGGGCATTCTGCGCTTCACCTGGTATTCGCTGGTGCTGGTTGCCAAGGGCTACGCCCTCGCCCTGCTGGTCGGCACGCCGCTTGGCTTCTGCCTTGGGCTCTCCCGGACGTTCGCCAGCATTTTCGATCCGATCATCCAGGTGCTGCGCCCCGTCTCGCCGCTGGCGTGGCTCCCGCTCGGGCTCGTGCTTTTTCTGGATGCCGGCAAGGACGCCGGCACGCTCGGGGCGCTTTTCACCATCGCCATCTGTGCGATGTGGCCGACCGTGCTCAATACCGCGGTCGGCGTGCGCGCGGTGCCCCAGGATTACCTCAACGTCGGCCGCGTGCTCAAACTTTCGCGCTGGAAGACACTGACGAAGATTCTCATTCCGGCGACGCTGCCTTACATGTTCACCGGCTTCCGCCTCAGCCTTGGCATCGCCTGGCTGGTGATCGTGGCGGCGGAAATGCTCACCGGGCGTCCCGGCGTGGGCGGGTTTCTTTGGCAGGAATACAACAGCCTCGTCTACGAGCATATCATTCTCTCGATCATCACCATCGGCATCGTCGGCTTCGTGCTCGATCGCCTGATGAGCCTGCTGGAGCGGCGTTTCAAAACCATTTGACCGAGATCAAGGCGCCAAACCATCCGCCGGCCTACGCTCCTGCCCAAAATGCCGTTTCTTGAACTTAACAGCGTTTCAAAAAATTTCGGCGCCACCTGCGTGCTGCAAAACCTGCACCTCGCCATCGAACGCGGCGAGTTCGTCGCGATTGTCGGTTATTCCGGCTCGGGCAAAACCACACTCATCTCGCTCATCGCCGGCCTGCTCCGGCCCGACGCCGGCACGATCCGTCTCAATGATCTCGACATCACCGCGCCCGGCCCCGACCGCGGCATTGTTTTTCAAAACTACAGCCTGCTTCCTTGGCTCACGGTTTATGAGAACATCGCGCTGGCGGTGGACCAGGTCTTCCCCAATCACTCGCCGGAAAAGAGGCGCCAGCACATCGAAAAATACATCGCGCTGGTCAATCTCACCCCAGCGCGGAACAAGAAACCGGCGCAACTCTCCGGCGGCATGCGCCAGCGCGTGTCCGTCGCGCGGGCGCTGGCGATGGATCCGCAGGTGCTGCTGCTCGACGAACCGCTCTCCGCGCTCGACGCGCTCACCCGCGCCGTTCTCCAGGATGAAATCGCGCAGATCTGGGAGCGCGACCAGAAGACCGTGGTCATGATCACCAATGACGTGGACGAGGCCCTGCTCCTCGCCGACCGCATCGTGCCGCTCACGCCCGGCCCCGGCGCCACGCTCGGCGATCCGGTGGCGGTGACGCTGCCGCGGCCGCGCCAGCGCAAGGCACTCAACCATGAGCCGGCCTTCAAACACCTCCGCGCCCTGGTGACCAATCAACTCCTCAGTTTCGGCGAACGCCGCCGCACCACCGTCACAAGCAAACCCATCCTGCCCGATATTCTGCCGGAGAACCTCGATGCCCCGCGCGTCCGCCGCCGCCCTCTCCGGTCGCACGAAATCAAAAGGGACGAAATCCCCCTCGGCTCCTGAACCGTCCAAACCACGCCAAAATTGAAAACCGAAAGTCTCCGTGTCCGCCTTTCTTGAAATTTCCCGGCTCGGCAAAGTCTATCCGACCCCCCAGGGCCCGGCCGTCATCGTCGAGGATTTTGACCTGCGCATCCGCAAGGGCGAATTCGTCACACTCATCGGTCATTCCGGTTGCGGCAAATCCACCGTGCTGTCGATGGTCGCCGGCCTGACCGGGGTGACGAGCGGCGGCGTCATCCTCACCGGCAAGGAGGTGACCGGCGCCGGCCCTGATCGCGGCGTGGTTTTCCAGGCGCCCTGCCTGCTGCCATGGCTGACCGCCTTCGAGAACGTGATGCTCGGCGTGGACCAGGTATATTACACGGCCCGAAAGGAAGAACGCCGGCAGATCGCCGAATATTATCTCTCCGTCGTCGGGCTCGCCGATGCGATGCACAAAAAGCCCGCTGAGCTCTCGCAGGGCATGCGTCAGCGCGGCGGGATCGCGCGCGCCTTCGCCCTCTCGCCGAAGGTCCTGCTGCTGGACGAGCCCTTCGGCATGCTCGATTCGCTTACCCGCGCCGAACTGCAGGAGGTCCTGATCGAACTCTGGCAGAAGGACCAGAAGACCGCCCTGATGGTCACGCACGACGTGGACGAGGCGCTGTTCCTTTCCGATCGCGTCGTCATGATGACCAATGGGCCCGCCGCCACCGTCGGCGAAATCCTCGAAGTGAAATTTCCCCGGCCGCGCTCGCGCAAGCAGCTGCTGGAGGATGCGGAGTTTTACCGGCTGCGCGAGCAGATCATCGGCTTCCTCGAGGAGCGCTCGCACCGCCATCCCGGGCCGCCGCCGAACCCCGGCGCCTCGCCTCGCAGCCTGCAACCGCCTCCGCCTTCGCGTCTCGATCGCCTCCTGAGCGCACTTTCCCTCTGAGTTTCGCTCGTCCGCTGACCTTCATCACATGAAAAGCATCCCGCGTCGCCTCCTCATCACATCATTCCTCGCCGTCACGGTCTCCGTGCGCGCCCAGTACACGCCGCCGCCTCCATCGCGGCCGTTCGCGGGTTTTATCAACGAATATCTTCGGGCCTCCGATCCCTATATGAACGCATGGGATATCGGCGCCAATTACCGCCTGCGTTTCGAGGACAAGCTTGGCGCCGGCTTCACCGACGCCGGTTCCAACTGGGATTTTTCGAAGCGCAAGGTGGACGACAACAACAACCGTTACTACCTCTCGCGGTTTATGCCGCGCGTGGCCTACACCGGCCGGTGGTTCGCCGCCATGGCCGAACTGCGCTCCAGCTATTCCCTCGGCGACGAACGCTTCAACGCCACCGCGCCCGGCAAGGGACTTTCCGAGCGCGACGGACCGGTCGATGTGCACCAGGCCTTTGTCTTCGTCGGCAACCACAAGGAATTTCCGCTCTCGCTGAAAATTGGCCGCCAGGAACTCAACTACGGCGATCAGCGCCTCGTCGGCCCTTTCCGCTGGAACAACAATGCCCGCACTTTCGATGCCGCGAAGCTTCGCTGGCAAAACGCCCTCTTCGGCGTGGATCTCTTCACCGCCGGAGTGGTGTACAACCGCAACGACCATCTCAACCGGTCCAATCCGCATGACCGTTTTTCCGGCGCCTATTTCAATTTTCCGACCCTCTCCCCCAAGAACATCATCGAAGCCTACTTCCTGGCGCGGAATGTCTCCCGCCGGGCCGTCACGGACAACTGGAGTGACATTGCCGCTCCCGCCCGTTTTCCGGCGCCGCAGGATGTCTACACGCTCGGCACGCGCTTCAAATCCAAGCCGAACGCCTACGACCCCTGGGACTACGGCGTCGAGCTGATGTATCAATTCGGCAACCGCACCGCCGTTTTCCCCGCCACGACCGTGGCCGCCGCGCTCGCCGCCAAACGCCTCCGCCAGCAAGCCTATGCCTGGGTCCTGCAAGGCGGCTACACCTGGACCGAAAACACCTTTCAGCCGCGCCTCGCCTTGATCTACAGCTACGGTTCCGGCGATCACAACGCGAATGACGGCAAGAGCACCACCTTTCAAAATCTTTTCCCCACCAACCACCTGTTCTACGGCTACATGGACCTGAGCAGCCTGCAAAATCTGCACGACATTCGCCTTGCCTGCACCCTCAAACCGACGGGCACTTCCATGCTCGCGGTCGAGGGCCATCTTCAATACCTCGCCACCACCAGCGACTACTGGTACAATGTGGCCGGTGTGCCGCGCAATGTCACGACTGCTGCCGCCGGCAGCGGCGGGAGCTTCCGGATTAATCCGTCCTACGGCAGCCACTTGGGTGAGGAAATCGACACCGTCGCGGCCTGGACTTTTCTTCCCTGCGCCCAGATCGAGGCCGCCGCCTGCCACTATTTCCGCGGCGATTACATCAAACAATCGCTCCGCGCGGTCGGCTCAAAGGACGCGAACTATTTCTATGTGCAGCTGACGTTGAATCTGTGAGTGAGCCGATTCGGCGACTCCCTCGCCGTGCGGGCTCCAGGTCGACTTTCCCCTCCCCGGACCGGCGGGGCTCGGTGCATGAAAATCATTCATCGTTTCGATGAAAACATTGAAACGCATTATTCCATGGGCGTCCGCCGGCTGGCACATGCCACGCTTTACCGTTCTGAAGAAAATCTGCGCCGTCCGCCGGCGCGCAACCCACTAAAACAGGACACGCCCATGGACTACATCAAACCCGCCGAAGTGGTGAAAACCATGCTCGCCGCCGGCACGACCAAGGCCGGCCTACCGGTCAAAGACCTGCTCATCCGCGGATTTCTTTCCGGCGCGCTGCTCGGCTTCGCCACCAGTCTCGCCATCACCGCCACGGCGCAGACCAATCTGCCGATTGTCGGCGCGATCATCTTTCCCGTCGGTTTCGTCATGATCGTCCTCCTCGGTCTCGAGCTCGTCACGGGCAGCTTCGCCCTGGTGCCGCTGGCCGGCGTGCACGGACAACGCTCGTGGTCGCAGGTCGGCGCCAACCTTGCCTGGGTCTTCTTGGGCAACCTCATCGGCAGCCTTATCTATGGCTGGCTGCTTTATCTCGCGCTCACGAACTGCGGCACGGACGCGCCCTCCGGCATCGCCCTGAAAATCGCCGCCATCGCCGAGGCCAAGACCAGCGCCTACGCCGCCCACGGCTCCGCCGGCTGGATGGCCGCCTTCGTCAAGGCCATCCTCTGCAACTGGATGGTCTGCCTCGGCGTGGTCATGGCCATGACCACGACCTCGACCCTGGGAAAGATCGTCGCCGCCTGGCTGCCGATCATGACCTTCTTTGCCCAGGGCTTCGAGCACTCGGTGGTCAACATGTTCGTCATTCCCACCGGCATGATGCTTGGCGCCAAAGTCACCGTATCCAGTTGGTGGATATGGAACCAGATTCCGGTCACACTAGGCAATCTCGTCGGCGGGCTGCTCTTCACCGGGCTCTTCCTCTACTGGACCTATCAACCGGCCGGGGCCGCGGCGCCGGCGCCGGAAGCGGCGATGGAGCCGGAGGGCGAGCCGGCCCGGATCTGATGGAAAACAAAACCATCCCGATGTCGGCCTCCGTTCCCGCTGCCGGGCCATCCGCCGGTTTCACCCCCGAGCAGAAGCAGTATCTGGAGGGATTCCTCACCGCCGTGGCCGCCCGCCTTCCCTTCGTCGGCCACACGACGGACGGGCAGATCACGGCCGAGCCCGGCAGCGCAGCGGTCAATCTGGCCGCCCCGCCCGCGGAAGACATGCTCTTCGGCACGCCGCTCAGCGAGCTCTCCAAGCCCGAGCTGTGGAAGCGGGAGGAGAATCCGCTCGATATCTGGGAAAAACTCGTGGCCCATGCCGAGGCAGACAAATTTCCCGACGAGGCCGACACGTTCCGCTTCAAATTTCACGGCCTTTTCTACGTCGCTCCCGCCCAGGACAGCTTCATGCTGCGCCTGCGCCTGCCGGCGGGCGAGCTCACCGCCGCCCAGTTGCACGGCCTGGCCGAACTGGCAGCGGAATGCGGCGGAGGCTATGCCCACATCACCACCCGGGCCAATCTGCAGATTCGCGAATTTCGTCCCCGCGACATTGTCCGGGTGCTGACCCGGCTGCAGGAGCTCGGCTTGGTCTCGCGCGGCTCCGGCGCCGACAACGTCCGCAACATCACCGCCACGCCGACCAGCGGGTTTGACCCGGCCGAGCTCATCGATGTCCGCCCCTTCGCCAAGGCGCTGCACCACTATATTCTCAACCACCGCGACCTCTATGGCCTGCCGCGGAAATTCAATGTCGCGTTCGACAGCGGCGGCTCCGTCAGCGTCG
>DASRHD010000002.1:0-5870 GCA_035650695.1 Opitutaceae bacterium | reverse complement strand
ATCTCTACACCGACTGCCCGTACTGCCGCGGCCGCGGCATCGTCAAGAGCGCCACCACCATGTCGGTCGAACTCCAGCGAAAGCTTTCCGCCGTCGTCCGCCGGCTGCAGGCGCGCAACGACGGCAAGGAATATTCGCTGCGCGTCCTCGTGCATCCGGGAATTCTCGAACGTCTTCGCAGCGAAGACGCCGAACTCCTCGTACGCATGGAAAAACTCTTCGGGGTGAAATTGGCCTTCCGCGCCGACCCGACCTACCACGTCGAAAACTTCAAGATCATCAACGCCCTCACCGGAGAAGAGTATCGATAGGGACCGTACGCGACTTATTTTGGAACAAGGCCCTCTTCTGACGCCTCACGGTCCCGTGGCCTGCTGCGATGCTTTCAATTGCACCAGCCGATCCCTGACCGGACTGTCGGGATCGGCCTTCAGACCTTGATCGACCAACCGTAACGCCTCTTCGCTCTCACCGTGCGCGGCAAAAACCGAAGCTGCGGTCAAGGCATAGCCGGCGTCCCGGGGAAATAAACCCGCTCCTCGGTGCAAGGCGGCGAGCGCCTCGGGAGGCAACGGCAACGGACATCGTTGCCAGACCTCGCCGAGCAGGCCGTACATCTCCGGCATGGCAGGACTCAATCGCATTCCTTGCCAGAGAGGTTCGGAAATCTTAAACGCCTGCTCCGCGGTAAGACGGCCATCAGCGCCTCCCGAAACGGCCAGCGCCTCGGCATAGCGTAAGCGGGCCAGCTCGAAGTAGAGGCGAGGCCGCTGGACCCCGGCGGCGACGGCCGCCTCCAACAGCGACTGACCGGCGCGGCCAGCGTCAGCCTCGCATAAGCCCAGCACCGCGGAAAGCTCCGGATTCTGCGGATCACGCTCCTGGGCCATGGACAATGTCTGCCGGGCTTGATCGAGATAGACCCTGGCCAATTCTGGCCACTCCTTCCGGACATAACGCGCTTCCAGCCTTTCCCAATCCCCCTTGATCCGGCCGAGTTCGGAAGACGTTGCCAGCCGAATCCTAAAATCAGGCACACGTGGAAGCTTTCCCAAGGCTATCTGCAGCGGATTGGCGACCGCCGCCGTTTGATAATCCACCAATCGATCCAGCATGTCGGAATAGCCAAAGCCAAAGCACTGCTCAAATACGTCTTCTTTGGCTGGCGGCTCGGCGCTGGTCCGTTCGACAAATTTCCAAAAGGCCGTAAGGCGATCCGGATGCTGCTCGTCGAAGGCCCAGCGAACAAAAAGATTGGCTTCGGCCTGCCAAACAGCCGCGTAATCGCTGTCGGTCGTTGCCCGATTTTGCGCCTGGTCGCTAAACAGCTCCCGCAACGGCAGCAACCGGCGCGGAAACTCGGGATCGTTTTGGATCGCACTGCTTATTTCCGGAGAAATCCACGTCAGCGGGTTGACCGAAACGGCCTGTTCTTCCGGCCGCGACAAAAGCGATGCCCAGAGTTGGCTCCAAGCCGAGTCGGTTTTCATCACGGCGCCAACCTGCTGATAAAAAGTCGCGAATCCGACCAATAACCAACGGGGCGGCGGGGGCGCCCGCCCACCTATCATCAGGTTGAGAAAGTCGGTATGGAGCTCGAAGTCAGCTGTTTTTTCGGGATATAAAACCACCACTTCCGCTTCATCGCGATCAATCAGCATGAAGTTCGGGGGAGTACGAATTTGGTGCAGACTTTCTGTTCTCATCTTGAGCAGAATTTCAGGCGGCAACGCCACGCTCATGTCATCGGCATAGAGAATAAACGCGGTCGGGGCGGTCGGCTGCACCCGGATGTTCCCAGGCACAAGCGCATAGAATAACTGGTAAGCCCGGAAAAGCCTGGCGACAAAATCGCGGGTGGCGGTTTCCGTGCAACGGGACAGCACCTCAAAATCGCCGAGCCGGATATACTGCCAAGGCCGGCTTTTGCTCGAGACCACAAAAGGCGGAAGAGTGACCACTGATCCGTTGGTCGCGGAGGGCGTCTCCTCTGGCCGTGCCGAAACCGAGAGGAACAAAAACGCCGCCGCAAGAACTCTCCTTGCCCAGGACGACCAGGGAACTATCCGAAACGTCATCATCGAAGAATTTTCACGGTGCCGAGCTTTACCTGAAAATCATAGAGCGTGAGGTTCAAAAACTCTCCGATGCGGGAATACACCGCGACGCGGGCTCCCGGCACGCCGTCGTCGAATGCCCGGTTGATCCCAAGATAGGCACGCGGGGCGGAATATTTTTCCATCGCATCGCGCAACTCGGCGGCCTGAGCCTCCTCCGCCACGGACCCCTCAAGGTTCTGGATGATGAAGACCGGCTGCCGAAAAGCTGCCGGATGGAGTGCCGGTGACATCGCTTGCAGTCGTGCGGTATCGTCCCCGAAGTACGATGCGAGCACGGTGGTGTAAGGCAGCTGCATTTCTCTTTCCGTTCTCAGCGCTCTATCGCTGCCTCTCATTTGGTCAAAAACCATGCCCATCTGGCCCGGCGAGGTCGACATGGCCCCGCTGAGGCCCGTCGTTAATTCGTGAACCGCATTTAGCTTCATTTCATCCGACTCCGTGGCTCTCGCGCGCAGATTGCGCAAATTGTCGTGAACCGCGCGGTCCAAATCCGTGACCGGATCGATTACAACCCCGGCTCGAAATTTTTCCGGATAGAGCTGCAAAGCACGCAGCGCAACATAACCGCCGAATCCATGCCCGATTGCCGCGATCCGTTTGGTATCGATTCGTTTTTGGCTGATAATCCAATCGACGGCCGCGGCGACGTCATTGGCCGGATCGTCGCCAAAATTTTTTCGGCCGTCATCGAAAAATTCCGCTCCGAAGCCGGACGACCCCCGATAGTTAACCTGCAGCACGGCAAAACCCATCGCCGCCACCATTTGAACGTCGGAATTAAAAACCGGTTCATCACGTCCTCCCAGCCCGCCGTGGCAGAGAACCACCAGAGCCGGAGGCGACACGCGCGGATGACGCGGCATCGTGAAATAACCTGTGAGCTGCACCCCGGCGGCCGAAGTGAACGAAAAGGGTTCCGTGAGATTAAGTTCTTCGGCTTGGAGCCAGGGCGCACATCGCACCAAAAACGTCAGCTGGTCCGTCGCCGCTTCATATAAATAACAACGGCCGGGATCCGCCTCGTCTGCCACCCGCACCAGGTAACGCGAGCGAGCCTGGTCCCACCCCTCGATCCGCACCGCCCGGTGCGGAAAATCGGCGTCGAGCCGGTCCTGGACCTTCTGCAATTCCGGATCAAACCAGCGCGTGCCCGACTCCGCCCCGGTCCAGTGGACGCCGGCCAGCGCGCGGCTGTAAGCGTCGAAAATCAGCGGCGCGGTTGAGCAAAAATCTTCCGGCCCGGCCAGGTCGAAATGCGGGTCTTCCACCGCAAAATCGAGGCGTTTTTTCGTCTTCAGGTTCAGCGCGTAAATTCCATAGGTATCCCGGCCGGAGTTGGAGGCAAAATAAAGCACGTCGGGGTTGGCGCCAAAACCGAGCGGAATCGACCGCCTGCCGAAGTGAGTCTCCGGCGACATTTCGAAAGGCGCGAAATTGCCGCCGAGATAATGGTCGAAATCCTCGGCTTTGGGATCGGCCGGTCCCTCCGCCGAATAGCTTAATTTCTGTAAACCGAACATCGGCGGGCTGGAGCTGAAAATCCGGGGCCGGCCTTCCTGATCGACAATAAATGCGCCGGGCTTGGCCTTGCCTATCTCCTCCTGCTGACCGGTCAGGACATCGACCTTAATAAAGGTCGTTCCCATGCCGCCCTCAGCCGCGATTACCACGTGCTGGGAATCTGTCGGGAGAAACGCCACCAAACGGGGATGGCGTGCGACCAGAGGCGAGAGCGCCTGATTGGCGGTGTCGCCCAAATCCGGCCGCACCGCCAGGGAAACCGGGTCAGCGAGCAGGCGCAGGTCGTTGCCCTCAACGTTTACCGCAAAAATGCGCTGATCATTTGTGGCAAAAACCAGCCGATCGGCCGCGATCCAGCGCAGAGCAATGATCTCGATGTATGGCGGCGGGCTGTTCAACCCCCGGATCGCCCCCGGTTCACCCAACGGCGGCACCGGCACCAACACTTTTTGGTCCGGATACGCGACGGTAATCACCGCAATAAACAGGCCGTTGGTTTGCCGCCAATCATAAGCTACGTGCTGTCCATCGGGAGCAAGTGCAGCGGCGTTCGCCTGAAACGGCGGGCCGAAGGTCGCGACGCTCGCCGCCGCCTGCGCGCGCAAGTTGCCGCAGGAGACAACCAGGGCGAGCAGAAGCAAAAAAACCATCTTCACCAAAGCGGTAATCTCATTTGCGGCTCCGGACACAAACCGCCCGCCGCAGGTTCTGAATGGCCGGCTGAAGATGGTGATCAGCACAAGCCGGCTGACGCAGATCGCCGGCCGAGGTTGCTTCATCGACCGATCTTCCCGCCGATCGAGCGGAGAGGCAAGCAAGGGCAAAGCAGACAATTCGACCTTCACCAGGAAGCAGCAGCCGGCGACGAACCGAAACGAACAAGAAACGCCGGGGATGAATCAAAGTTGAAAAAGATGCGCAACTTTTCTGGCGGCAAATCCGTCTCCCGTGTCGGCGGCGGCAGTGGCGCCTCTGCGCAAATCCCCAACGTATGAATTCTACAAACAGCAGCGAGCCCGCTCCCAATCGCGCGGCCCCTCACACCTCGTTTCTCCGCAAAGGAGACCGCTTTATCAGCGGCTTTCACGGCGCATCATGCGCGGTCGCCATCGCCTGCCTCGGCCTCGCCACGAGCTGCAGCTCGGTGTCCGATGCGCCCCCGGTCACGGCCAAGTTCGTCACGCTCAAGTCGGATCAAGTGGAAATGACGCTCGACCGCGACCGCGGGCTGCCCGACCGCTACCAACTTTCCAATCAATCCTTCATCCGCGGCGCCGACGGCGGCGAGACGATTTCCGCCACGGTCTGCCGGCTCCAGCCGCGCAGTTTCGACAAGATCACGCTGCAGCCGAAAAAAGCCACCGCAACCGCAACCCGCGCCGATTTTGACTTCGTCGCCATGGACGCGGGACAGGAAGCGGCTACGTTCACGCTGCGGTATGAATTGAGAGGGCCGGCGGTTTTCGTCTCCCTCGAATCCGTCACTGAACATCCCGGCTTCGAGCTGATCGACGTGGCCATGCCGGTTCTGGCCAGCGTGCGGGAAGAAGACGGCCGCACGTGGCTGGCCCACGGGGACACCGGCGGCACCACGGTGGAATTGAGCCAGGCCAAGCCGGGCCGCCTGCCGGAAAACCGTTTTTGGGGAGGGGTGGCCGCGACCCTGCCGGTCGTGATGATCGGCACGGAAAAGGCGCTCTGCGTCGAAGAAGTGAAAGCCTTCATGGATACCACTGATCTGGCGGTCGACGGCGATGCCGGCCACCGCCGCGCCGCCCTGGGATCGGATAAAGTTTACCGGGTGAATGGCAGCCTGGCCTACGACATGAATCTGCCGCCGCGCATTTCCGGCAATGAGCACACGCCCAATTTACTCGTCGGCCAGCGCCCGCTTTGCCGGCTCGATTTCATTGCCGCCCCATCCGGCCAGCCGGATTTGACCTGGCTCGACGGCGCCAAGCTCGTCGCCGCCCGCATGCCGGAAATTCCCACGCATTATTACGACGACAAGCTCATGGTCATGGTCATGGCCGACTCGCCCGCCTTCCCCCAACCGCACATGACTTTTGCCCAGACCGAGGAAGCCATTCACCGGCTGGCCAACCTCACCGCTTACGCGCCCCAAGTGCTTTATATCTGGGGCTGGCAGTACCGCGGCAAGGACACCGGCTATCCGGCGGTGGCCGAGGTGAACAACCGCCTCGGCGGCTATGACGCGCTGATGCAGCT
>DASRHD010000001.1:0-3148 GCA_035650695.1 Opitutaceae bacterium | reverse complement strand
ATTTTCAATATACGGAAAAGCTTGCCGTGGCGGCGGCGGCACACGATCTGCCGGACGTTTTCGATCTGGATGGACCGCTCGTCACCCGTTTTGCCGACGCCGGACTGATCGCACCGATCGGCGAGTGGTTTACGGCCGATGAGCTGGCGGATTTTCTGCCTACCATTCGCGCGCAGGGCACGGTTCACGACCACCTCTATACGCTCGGCGCCTTCGATTCGGCGGCGGTGATTTATTACGATCGCGCCATGCTGGCGGCGGCTGGAGTAAATCCGCCCGCCGGACAAAAGGCGTGGACCTGGGCGGAGTTTGTCGCCGCCTGCGCCCGACTCAAGGCGGCCGGGATGGAACCGCTCGCCCTCCACTTGGATGAAAGCTCGGATGAATGGTTCACCTATGCGTTCTCGCCGGTGATATGGTCGGGCGGAGGCCGCTTGATCGAGCCGCAGACGTCCCGCGTACGCGGCGTGCTGGCAAGCGCCGCGAATATCCGTAGCCTGAGCGCCTGGCAGGAGCTGTTCCGGCGAGGCTTTGCCGCCGCCGATCCGGTCGATCCCGATCCATTCGGGAACGGAAAGGTGGCGATGGATTGGAACGGCCACTGGGTGGCGCGCTCGCATCTTCGCCGCAAGGGCGACCGCCTCGGCGTGATGCCGCTGCCTGTGCTGGAAACCCCCGCCGCGCCCTGCGGAAGCTGGTGCTGGGCGATCTCGGCGCGGGCGCGCCATCCGGCCGCCGCGGCACGGTGGTTGCACTGGGTGACGGCGGATGCCACCGGCATCATTCCCATCGTGCGCGCCAACGGCGCCGTGCCGGCACGGCGCTCAGCCTTTGCCGCGTTCCCCGAATATGCCGGCTCACCCTACCGCCTTTTTCGCATCCAACTGGAAACCGTGGCGCAGACCCGGCCGCGCACGCCGTTTTACGCCACGCTGACCCAGCGCTTCGCCGCCGCCCTGCGCGACATCGCCCACGGTGCCGACGTCGCAGCCCGCCTGCACGCAGCGGAAGATGAGGTGCAGCGGGTAATCGACCGGCGCGAGCCACCGGAGGCGCGGCAGTGACGGCCTGGCAAAAATCGTTTTCCCGCCGCGCGCCGCTGCTGCTCCTGCCCGCGCTGGGTTTGCTCGCGGTTTTTGTGGTATGGCCGCTGGCGCGCGCGGCCTACTGGAGCTTCACTTCCGCGGACCTGCTCGCGCCGGAGCGCGCCCGCTGGATCGGCTGGGACAACTATTCGGATCTGCTCGGCGATCCCCGCTTTCGCCAGGCCTTTGGCAACACCGCGATTTTTGCCCTGCTCATCGTCCCGATCCAAACCGCGGCGGCGTTTCTGCTCGCGCTCTGGATCAACCGGCCCGAGCCGGCTTGGCGCTGGCTGCGCACGGTTTTTTTCCTGCCCACCATTGTGGCTATGCCGGTGCTGGCGGTGGTCTGGACAGTGCTTTACCAACCGGCGGAAGGAACGGAAATGGGCTTGGTCAATGCGGCGCTCGGCCTTGCCGGTCTCGCTCCGCGGGCGTGGCTGCGCGATCCGCATCTCGCCCTGCCGGCGATCGCCGCCATGTCGGTCTGGCAGGGCGTCGGCCTGCAGATGATGGTTTTTCTCGCCGGCTTGCAGGGAATCCCCCGCGAACAGCTCGAAGCCGCGCGCATGGACGGGGCCGGTCCGTTGCAGCGCGTGTTTCATGTGATTTTGCCGGGGCTGCGCAACACCGTCATTTTCGTCGTGACGGTCACCACCATTCTGGCATTCCGCCTTTTCGTCCAGCCGTACCTCATGACGCGGGGCGGGCCGGGCAACCGCACGCTTTCATTGGTGCAGTCGATCTATGAAACGACGTTTCTCAATCAGGATCTCGGGCGCGCCTGCGCCGAGGCGTTGCTCTTCCTCGGCTGGGTGGCGCTGCTCACCTGGCTGCAAAGGACGGCGGCAAGAGAGGAGCGCGCGTGAGAAGATTGGCCGGACAAATCGGGGCGTGGGCGGCCGGCATCGCGGTCGCGCTGATATTTCTCGCTCCGCTGGAGTGGACGGTGCTCGGCTCGTTCCGCGCCGAGGCGGTGATTTTTCAGACCGGCCTGCACAGCTGGCTCCCGCCGGAAAACTGGACGTTTGCCCACTATGCCGCGGCATGGCGGCGGGCGGGGCTGGGTCCGGCGCTGCTCGTCTCGCTGGCCCAGGTGGCGGTGATCGCCGGCGTCGGCCTGGTCGTAAATGCGCCCGCCGCCTACGCTTTTGCCCGGCTGAGTTTCCGCGGGCGCGACACGCTCTTCGCCGTGATTGTCATGCTGATCATTTTGCCGGTCGAGGTGCTCGCCGTGCCGATGTTTTTCACCGTGCGCGATCTCGGCCTGACCGGCGGCCTTGGTCCGGCCTTCACCGGCCTGACCGTGCCTTTCGTGGCCAAGGCCTTTAATATTTATTTTCTACGGCAGCATTTTCTCGCCCTGCCGGTCCAGCTGGAGGAGGCCGCCGTCCTCGACGGGGCCGGAATCTGGACTCAATTCTGGTGCGTGGCACTTCCCTCGATCACGCCCGCGCTGGCAACGGTCGTCTTGCTCGATCTGCTCACCCATTGGGGCGATTTTCTCTGGCCGCTGCTGATTTCCACCCGCGATTCGACCCGCACGGTGCAGATCAGCCTGGCGGATCTTTTTACCCAGCCGCCGGTCCGGTGGGGCGATATTCTGGCCTGCGCCGTGCTCGCCACGCTGCCGGTGGCGGCGCTCTTCCGGTGGTTTCAACGCTACGTGGTGGCGACGGAGACCCAGGCGGGGATCAAGTAGCAAGTGGAATGTGCCGTGGCGAACCCGCTTTTATCAAATGGAGCGGCCCTCGCGACGGTTGCGCTGCGTCGGGCCGTCCGTTAAACGGAAGAATCACCCCCGCATGCTTATGAACCGTGTTTTTCTCCGTCCCTTCCCGGCCGCCGCCGGAGTTTTGCTTGCCGCCGCCAACTTATTGCCGATCCGGGCCGCCCACGCCGACTCCGGTCCGACGGTGCTGACCTCGCCTGACGGGCAGCTGACTATTTCTTTCCAGATTCAACCCGATCCGCGCTCCGCACCGGCCGGTCAGCTGATCTATTCCGTCAATTTCCGCGGCAAGCCAGTGATCACCCCGTCCGCGCTCGGCCTTGAATTACAAAGC